>CAZZFH010000123.1:0-6858 GCA_964653295.1 uncultured Candidatus Bathyarchaeia archaeon
CCCAGAAGAACCCCGTCAATCCTTCCAGCCTTCTTTATCCCCTCCTTGATATAATCAACGATATACCAGTAATCCTCATTACGAAGCTCACCAGCTGGAGTAGCCCCAGCCGAAATAGTAGGAATACAATCCACACCCATAGGCTCAAGCACATCAAGGTAGCCCCCGATACCACTCCGAGTACCCCTCAAAGTATCAAAGATGTCCTGCCCATACTTGGGTCTAAAGTCCTCTAACGTGGTCTTGACTGTACTAAACGTATTAGTCTCATGACTCATACTTCCAATAACTACACGATAACCTGCCATGATTGAGATTTGACTCAAGCTATATTAAAATAAATTCATTGCTGTTCTTCTGGCTCTGCTTTCTCCGCGATATTCTTGGCGGCCTTTTTCTTTGCTTTCGCCTCTTTTTTCCTCTCTTCATCTTCCTGAGCCATATCTTCCATTACTGTAATCAATTTTTCCACATTTTGCCTTTTTTGAAACACATACATCAACTTATCCCCAAGCAGATTATACTCTGGGCCCAATATGGGGAGAAAAGGGGAGAAAAACATCCTGCTCAGCTCAGTACCAAGATTGGACAGTGGCTTCACAGTCTCAAGCGTGATAATCGCAGCAGTATCCATCCCATAAGCATGTATTCTCTTAGCGATAGTCTGGATAATCCTATCCACTTCTTCTTCAGGCAGATCATCGTCTCCCCAAGCATACATGAATCAAAACAATGTTTCATCGAGATTTAAGATATCTTATACCAAAAAACAATAATATACCGCCTTCTGATAATCAGAGATTTAATAAAAATTGGGAAAGGATGTTAACCTTTGTTTTTACGAATCATCGCGTATATTAGTAGACCTACCACGACTGGTAGAGCTATTATGGCTCCTGTAAGGGGTAGCCATTCAGTGTAGAGGAAGTTGAGTCGACCGAAGATCATGTTATACCTAGATAGAACTGTGTTTGCGAAGCTGTAGCTGAAGGCAGCCATCATCCCATATCTCGCGATCTTTGGTATGATGCCTAATGCACCTTCATGGGCCTCGGGTATCGTAAATATGAAGAAGTACAATACTGAGAGGCATAGTATGACAAAGATCCAGTTCTGCACGATTTTCCACAAGCTGCCACTTATCAGTGACATGCTTGCTGTTGCCTTTATCTGGGCGATGAACTCTGCAGTTACTATAGAGCGCATGCTGAGCCCGATACCTATCCCAACCATTACGGATAGGGGGTATCTGCTAACCCAGAAGTAGTCTGGATGATACCTAGTGTATAGTAGGATTCCCAGAAGGAATGCAATAATGTAGAGGTAAGCTCCTCCCATCAGGTTATTCCAGCCATATCTTACGATGTTATCTACACCATAGACCAAGCTGTGGCCTGCGGCTGCGCCGACAAACGTATACTCGGCGAACTTGAAGAAGTCGTTATCCCTGAAGGCGATACTATAGATCCAGATAGTGAAAATAGCCGCCATCCAAATCTGTACTACAAGACTTAACTCCATTTTACTTTCCTCCTCCCTGATTTTTCTTCATCAAAGCAGCAACGTTTCCAATAACAACATATCCAATTACGAGGATATGCGTTAATGTGATAACATCAGCTGACTTGATCCCTCTAGCTGGCACTTTAACAAGGCTCTCCATCTCACCGGCTTGTGCACCAGATGTTACGCTGATCACCTGCCCGGCGTCTTGGTACGGGAGCATCGTAGGTACCATCATGGCGAGTACGGAGCACATGTAACGTGTTTCATATACTGTCACCCACTGTCTGACCCAGCCTTCTGATTGGTCACCACCAGTTGTGTAACATAACAGTAGATCAAAGTCCTCAGCACCATTGATGCCATCCATGATGGAAAACTGGGAAAGAGCGTCACCATGGTAGTCTGTTGAAGTGGTTGCCCGTAGATCTGTACCTATGGCAGCCATAGCAGTCTCTGTTCCAGCGATATAGCCAATGTGAATATAGTCGACACCGTATACTGCATCATACCTTTCTGGTCTGATCTCAGCCATGGCCTTATCCCACAGTTGAGTTCCCTCAATCGAGGTCGACATTGCTACAACCTTGATGCCATCTTTTCTCAAAAGATGCTTATATACAGCCACAGCCATAGGACCGAGCTCAGGTTCACCGCCCCCAGAGTATCCGAAGTCGATCATAACGACTGTTCCGGGGGGGAGCGCCTCAACTGTATCATACCATACCTCAACGTTGGATGATATCGGTACAGGTAAACCTAATGGGTAGATCATTGGGATTACGAAGACCACCAGAAGTATACCGTAAAGTATCTCCCTTGGTATGTTCTCTAGTTTATCCCAGATAGTCTTGTCTTGTCCACTCATTCTAGACTACCTCCTCCTTTTTCTTCCTCAGTTAGCCTACCGAGGAACCCTGTCTCCCTGCCTGTCATAGTTCTAATACCTAGAGATATGGCTCCGAGTGCTCCACCGATCATGATGCCTCGTTGCGCCGCTGTTGTTAGTATGCCTGTGATAAATCCGACAACTGTAGTCAGCACAGGGAAGTACGATGTCAGCGCAGGGGCGTTCTTGGCGAGAACTATCAAGCCTACTACTAGGAATATTCCAGATTCTGTGTTCTTGATCCTCAGCGCCCTATAGACGCCTGATGTCATGTAGAATCCAAGGCTAGAGTATACAGTTGCACTTAGGGCGAAATAGCTTGCATTGTATAGCCAGTTGTATTGATCAGAGTTGGGTCCGAAAAAGATCCCGATAACTGTGAACAATACAACTACTATCAATAGCCATAAACTATATTGCCATTGATCCGCTGTCCGTCTGGATATATGCTTACTGTGGAAGAAGAAGAGGTTGACGGCTCCAAAACCGAGTGAGAAAGCTGTTAGAATTATCCCCCAATTTTGGAAGTTTGTTACCGCCGAGGATGTCCAACTCGTTCCAGCATCATTTACAGGTGGTAAGACTAAGAAATAGTCTGACATCACTATAACGGCTACAACGAAGACAATCGCTACGGGTATGTTTTTTCTTAATGTTAAAGACATTTCATCATACCTCCTACATTCCCATCAGATCCGTGATGATAGAGCTACCAAAAGTAGTCGCTAATACGCCCAAGAGCATCAAGATCATAGCTACGATTTTACCATAGTCCTGACCCATGATGGTCCCTGAAACGATAGGATCTTTTGATAAGTAAGCTCCAGCAGCATAGATCTCCTCAGAGATAAGCAGATAATCGCATATTACAGCGAAGAATGGTATCTGGTATCCTCTAGCAGTTCCTGCCAACTGTATCGAGCCAATCCTGTTAAAAGTCTCTGCAAATAGCATCGACTCAGCGTAGAAAGGTCCGATCATAATGTTGGCCGCGGGTCTCTCTCTTTCTGCAATTCCTTGTACAGCAGACGCATAGGCGAATTGCTCACCAGATAGATACCGAACTGACTCCTCTGGTATGAACTCATCAGGTTTGCCTGCTTTAATGTAGGCAGCCTTCATGAGTTCAGTTGCGATGGGCATAACTTGAGCCTGATAGACTGAATAAATCATTTTCACTCCATAGTTCGCACAGAGCTCAGCAACGTGTGCTAATACAGCTAACCCAGCTACGAGCTGTGGTGCAACTGTAGAAGTTAAGTCTCCGAGACCTGTCGTGAAGTGTAAAGGTCTATTCATCTCAGCGGCCCTGCCAACCATCTCAGGTAACGCATCAAGACCTGTTAGTCTTCTGAACCTAGGTAGTTTCTTCTTTGCCGCCTCCATACCGTAAAGTATGAAGCCCCAAATCAGAACCAGCATTATTAACGCGAAGATTCTTCCTGATACAAGTAATGATATCTAAATCATCTCCTATTTGTTAGGGTGGTTTGACATTACCTCAAATAGATATAATACTTACGTCTAAATACTATAATTATCGAGTGAAATCAGAGTATTCTAGTGATATTACCCTTTTTTGGTCCAAATATTATAATTTGACTACTTGTTAGCCTTTGTTAAATACTACATCCACTAAATAAATACAATGAAATCCCCAATCAAACCAAAAGAATCCTCTCGTTATTATTGGGCTGGTGCATACATCGCTTTCGGAGTCTCATTCATTGGATTAGAACTATTGGGAGTATTAAACGGGGTCTCACCAAATGACGCAGAGTTTCAAAGTAGTCTGAGATTTATTATCATAATACTTCACTTGACTGGAGGCTTATCAGGAGGATTTCTCGTTAATCTAAGATCCTCTGTAGGTTGGCTTCAAGGTGGAATAGTGACAGGTGTCATGGCTTATGTTCTTGAACAGATTGTTCACACGGTACTCTATGGCTGGGGCGCCGTGGGAGACGAATTTACTATGTTTGCATTGATAGGAGGCTCATTGATAGGGTCATTCCTCTTGGAGAATACTGATTTAAAGAACAGGCTCAAAATAAAAACGGATAAAAAAGAAGAAAACGAGACAAAGACCGATTAATTGTCTTTAGTAAGCACTTTCCCAGCGCGTGCCCCAGTATGCTCTCCCTCATGGAGAGTAAGAACACCGTTCACAATGAGATGCCGTATACCCTCTGGGAAAAGCATCGTGGATTCTCGTGGCACAAAGTCAGCTCTGTCTATCACGGTCTCTGGATCAAACACCAGAATATCCGCCTTGTTACCTGGGAGAAGCACCCCTCTATCTCTCAAGCCCAGAATCTGTGCTGGAAGGCTGGTCATCTTCCGTACAGCATCCTCAAGGGTCAATACCCCTTTCTCGCGGGTGTATCTGCCCAGAACTCTTGGGAATGTACCGTAGAACCTTGGATGAGGTGCAGGTATGTGTTTCTTCAATACGCCTTCTGGGCGATGAACCCTGCCATCTGTCCCGAAAGCCACCCATGGCTGCTTCATTATTTTTTGGATGTTTTCCTCGCTCTGATTAAAGTTGACGATACTAAACCCGCCCTTTATCTTTCCTGATAGGACTGCCTCTGTGTGTTCTCGAAGGAGACTGAGACCACAATCAAGTGGATCTTGTTTTCGCATCTCAGAAACCTGAGCGATATTCAACCCAACAAGACTATCATCCAGAGGATAACTGCTTATCAATGCAGCTTCAGGACCACCTCTATCCTCCATGGAGACCGCCAAACCTTCCTTAATCTTCTCATAGACCGCTGGATCGCCTAATCGTTTTACTAATTCCTCTGCTCCTCCCTCGTTTGCCCATTTGGGGATCCATGCTCCCAGACCTGTGCCGCTGGCGTTGTATGGGTATTGATCGGCGGTTACCTCGAGTCCTTCTTCTCTAGCTTTGTTCACCATTTCTATGAGCTTTGGGCATTGGTCGAAGAACCGCTTTGATAATACCTTGAAGTGGCTGATGTTTACAGGGATATCTGCTTCTCTCGCTATCCTGATTATCTCCTCAATCGCCCCAATAGGGTCCCCACGATCACCCTCATCCCTCACATGGCTCGTATAGAAGCCACCATGCTTTGCTACCACCTTGCTGACTTCAATAACCTCCTCAGTCTCAGCATAACTCTGGGGATCATACCTGAGCCCTGTGGTGATGCCCCTGCAGCCAACTTTCATTGCTAGCTCAATCTCATATTTCATTTTATCTAGCTCTATTGGGGTTGGTTTCCTCATCTCCATCCCCATGACATACTGCCTAACTGTTCCGAATCCAACAAGTGGGGCGACATTGCTGGATAATCCATCAGACTCAAGGAAAGCCAGGTATTCTTTCATGGTGGACCATGAGACATCGATACCAGATTCCTCCAAGAATGGTGATGAACGCCGTATCTCTTCACGTTGCTCATCGTTTATCGGTGCTACTCCAGAGCCACAGCTGGGGAAAACCGTTGTGCTTACCCCCATATAGACCTTTGAAGTGGCTTCCCTATCAGCGAGAATCGTGAAGTCACTATGATCATGGAGATCAATTACCCCAGGTGCAACAGCGAGACCCTTCGCATCTATTACTGTTTCTGCCTCTTTGTTGATCCTGCCAATCTCAGCGATAACTCCCTTCTTGACTCCGATATCGGATACGAACCAGGGATTCCCGGCTCCGGTGTATATTTTTCCGTTCTTTACTATGATATCTAACATAGACTATCTAACTAATTAATGGATTAAACGTTTTTTAGATCTCTGATCACCTTGTTGCCCATAATAGGCGTTAAATGCCTATAGACTTGAGAATATTTGTGTAAATCTTGCCCAGCAAATATGTTCTTGGCGTTGATGGCGGCGGTACATGGACTCGAAGCATAATCATGAGAACCGATGGCGAAATAGTTGGAGTAGGAAGGGCTGGTCCATCGAATCCAATCTCTCTCGGAGTTGAAGAGTCCCTCAAAAATATCATTGAAGCCGTAGAAAATGCATTCAAGACATCAGGTATTAAGAATTTTCAAACAAGTGTCCTGGGATTAGCAGGTGCATCTAGGTCCCGTCTGGGAGACGAGATGTTATCACGATTTCCAGCATTCTTCGGGGATTCTCAAATAGTCTCTGATGCTCGCTCCGCATTAGCAGGGGCAACAGGTTGTAAGCCCGGAGTGGTCGTAATAGCTGGGACTGGTTCGATAGCGTATGGTGTTAATACGATGGGTGTTGATGCTCGGGCAGGTGGATGGGGTTGGCGTCTTGGGGACGAGGGTAGTGGCTATACTATTGGGAATGCTGCTGTGATAGCTGCGTTGAGGATTTTTGATCAATCTGGTCCAGATACTGTGTTGAAGGAGATGGTATTGAATCATTTAGGGCTGGATGATGTTGAGAAAGTAATTGACTGGACTTATGATCCTCAACGTGAGCCAAGGCACTTCGCATCACTAGTTCCCCTTGTA
>CAZZFH010000124.1:0-5742 GCA_964653295.1 uncultured Candidatus Bathyarchaeia archaeon
TCAAAAATAATCCTTGTATTCCAGCGTATTCCGCTACTCTTTGGCGTTTGTATAGATTCGTGTTTCCTTCTGGTCTTGAGACAATATATTTGGGGTCAATTTCTGGGTGAATGAGTTCCTTATACCTCCAGACACCACTACTCCATTGCGACCCTATATCACGTAACTTACCATCAAATTGGTCGAGGCTGATTTCCCAGAAGCTGTGGTATACCTCGTATAATCCTCCACAGTTACAGACATAGATGTCATCCACTGGTTTGATATGCCCACATCGTATACACTTGAATTCAGTCATTTAGATCACCCTCGCCCCACGATTACTCGGCTGAGTATAGTATAGTTGACATTCGATATCCTTGAAAGCTTTCTTCATGGAGTCTCCAATCTCATAGATATTCTCTCCTACAGCGAATAGGCTGGGACCTCCTCCCGCGATGCTACATCCATATGCTCCAGTATCCAGTGCTGCCTGTTTTACATCCCAGAAGTTGGGGATCATGGCTGCTCGATATGGTTCAATCAAGTAATCGCAGATGTTTCTACCGAATAGCACAGGGTCTTTTTTGGCTATGGCTACCGCCATCCTTGACGCATAGTTAATGTTCCTTATAGCATCCTTCAATGGCACCTTTTCCGGTAACAGTTCTCTGGCTACCCGGGTCTTGTTCTCGATATAGATATCTGGAACCGCAACTACGATGCCCATCCTAGGCGCATCCATCCGTATGAACTCCCAGTTCTCACTAATCATTACAAAACCGCCGAGAATACTTGCAGAGACATTATCAGCGTGAGGCGCACCAGCAACAGCGCCTTCTCCTAATGCAGCGAGTTCAACTAATTGTTCCTTGCTCAAGTCTAGCCCCAGCATCTCATTTACCGCTAACGCTGTTGCGCTTGCCGAGGCTCCTGAGCTTCCCATTCCTTTTCCGGGTGGGATTCCTTTGCGTATTTCTACCTCGAAGCCGTGTTCTAGTCCATGTTTCTCTAATATATGTTTCAGTATGGCTCCTGAGCTGTTCTTCTCTGGTTCTTTGGGTATTTTATCTGCCCCGACTCCCTGTATGCTTATCTTGACACCTGGCTCACTCTGCTTCTTTAATAGAACTATATCGCCTACTCCTTCGATGGCTATGCCGAAAACGTCGAATCCAGGTCCAAGGTTAGCGATACTGCCGGGTGAGTAAACTCTAACTTGTTTTATAGTCACCAGTCACAAATGACACCTTGACGCCCTTTAAGTCCAACCCGGGTTTAAAACAGTTTCCTATAGAAATTCACTACAGACAAATTGGCGTCGTTTTAGTGGATAAAAAACCTTTCCGTGAACCCTTATATATCGCAGAAAACTCCCCATAGGGAGTGAATACTTGTGAAAGCTGAAGTACAAGCCGCACTTGATGATGTCAGACCCCACTTACAGATGGATGGGGGCGATGTAGAGCTAGTTGATGTCACAGACGATGGGGTCGTCAAGGTAAAACTGACAGGGGCATGCGCAGGCTGTCCGATGAGCCAGATGACATTAAAATGGGGCGTCGAGAACTACCTCAAGAAGAAGATTCCCGAAGTTAAATCAGTAGAATCAGTATAGGAGGAGAACTCCTGACATTACCAAATGATCTAGATAAAGCTAGTAGCTACGGAGATATATTCGCCTTAGTTAAGCGGGCTGTTAATCGTTCACTTGGTTTGCACAGGGTAGGTTTGATGCTGTACTTGGGGAACTTGCCGATTAGGGTGGGCGCGTTTCACCCATTGGGTACCAATGATATTGTTATTAATCGCAGGCTGTTGGGCTCAGTCACAAGTTTGAAGCAGAAATCAAATGTTTTCGCTATACTTGTCCATGAGTACTTGCATACGTTTGGATATACTGATGAGCGACAGGTCAGGCGTCTAACTTATAGAATCTGTCAAGAGAACTTTGGAAAGACTCATCCAGTTGTTGAGGCGGCTCTAACTGGTCCTTGGTCCGAGCTCAGTCATGAGGATTTCGAGGAAATAGAACACGAGTTAAACCTTGAGATGGTAAAGGATTTTGAGAAAGTAGAAAGCGGATATATTATCTAGTTCTCTTTCTTGAGCGCCTTTTTGGTGATGCTTACAAGGTCTTCTGGTGGGATTGGTTTCATCAACACTTCTTTGATATCTAATCCACCTTTTTCCTTGTCCAGACCGTCCTTGAAACTGCTGTAGCCTGTGATCATAATGATGTTGGTATTCTCGTGGGAGTCCTTGATCTTTTCAGCTACCTCGTCCCCCAGCATATCTGGCAGATTCATATCTAGTATTACTAGATCAAAGGCTGTCCTGTTCACCTTGTATAATGCTTGTAGTCCTGTTGCTGCGGTATCTACTTGGAAGCCGACGCTTTGAAGTATGAGTTTGAATGTGCTTGCGAGGTTAACATCGTCATCAACAACGAGGATATTCTGGACCCCTGGCTCCAGATCCTCTGGTGAGTCACCTAATTCGTACTCCAGGAGGCTTCTCTTTAATGTGGGGTCTTTCTGGATAGTCTGGCTTACTATCTCCAGTCTTTCCACTAAGGTGTCGAGTTTCTCTTCGTGTTCACGAAGTATATTGATTAATAGATCTAGTACATCGATTTTTTCTGTGAAAGACATCTTATCACCCGTTGGATGTGTTCTGAAGGGTTCAGCGTAATTGGAGTATAAGACTGTTTTTGCTCCATGATATGGATTAATGTTCTACAAGTTCCGATGTTCGGCATTTTCTGCACCTTAGGACCTGTCTATATCCATGGGGGTAGTCCTCCACTATGCCGTGAATTGGGCATTTGAATGCGTAAAACTGGAGTTCACCTTTCCAACCGGGTAGTTTTTTCTTCTCTGTAGGGGTTATCCCCAAGAGTTCAAGGCGTATTTTCTGGGTGAATGTAAGATGCAAATTGGGTGTATTCTCTTGAAGCATGTTTTCTCAGTGAAAATAGTGGAAAAAGGCGGTTCTGTCACCCAAGTTTGATGTATTAGTTTACACTTTGAGTATGGAAAACTGTTATACCATGCATCTGTATTCTCCTATCTGATATTCTATGAGGAAAGAAGTTGATACATTCAAGTATGTTGTTGAAGCCAACAAGCTAATGAGAAAAGAAGGAATCCTTCTTGTAGCCGAGGGCAAAGAAAAGAAGCCTAACACCATGACAATTGGATGGGGTTTCCTTGGTACAATGTGGAGTAAACCAGTTTTTGTGGTAGCTGTCAGGCATAGCAGGCACACATTCAAGCTTATGGAGGAATCAGATAGCTTCACTGTTTGCCTCCCCGCTGCAGATATGTCTGAGGCTTTGGAGGTATGTGGCACCAAGTCCGGGCGTGATATGGACAAGTTCGCTAAATTCGGATTTTCAGCGGTGAAGGGCAAGAAAATAGCTGCTCCATACATCAAAGAGTGTCCAGTACATTTCGAGTGTAAAATAATATACAAGGATGACCTAGCCCCTGGAATACTACCCAAAGAGCTTGAGGCAAATGTCTATCCGGGCAAGAACATGCATATGCTCTACTATGGCGAGATCATGGGTGCCTATGCTGTTGAAGATGCTGATAAGAAGTTAATGAAGTGAGTCTGTTGAAGGTATTAATTGTCTACGATTCCAGAACTGGAAACACCGAGGAGATGGCTTTGGCGGTCTCCAAGGGGATCGAGGAGAATGGCTTGGAGCCGGTTCTCAGAAAGGTGGATGAGGCATCAGTAGATGAACTTCCAAACGTTAAGGCACTGATACTGGGCTCACCTGTCTACTATGGATTACCTACAGGGAAGATCAAGGGGTTCATAGATGAATCAGTAAAGTATCATGGGAAACTGACTCATCTGGTTGGAGGAGCCTTCTGCAGCGCTGGGGGAACTCATACAGGCTCAGAGACCACGATACTCGCGCTCCTTGAAGCATTATTGATTCACGGTATGATTGTGCAGGGTAACCCACATGGGAACCATTATGGACCTGCAGCGGTTGGGTCTCCTGATGATAAGGCTCTCGACCATTGCAAGAAGCTGGCTGAACGGGTAGCTAATCTGGTGAAGAAGCTCAACCCCTAACCCGTAAGTATCAAAACCCACTACCCCACTTTATTGTATGGCGTCATCCAAACATTCTCTAATATCCAGTGTAAACGAGAAAGGAGAACTCACAGAACTGCTACAGAGGCTCCTCCAGATACCAAGTGATAACCCTCCGGGAGACACTACCGCGATAGCGGAATTCATCCAAGAATACCTATCTCAACATGGGATAGAGACTAGGATCATCACCACCAAGCCGGGGATAGCTAATATCGTGGCTTCTGTGGGGGATGGAGAACCCCACCTTGTGTTGAATGGGCATCTTGATACATTCCCCGCCGAGGTAGGAGAGCCTTGGAGCATACCCCCATACTCGGGAAAACTCATAGACGGTAAGATCTATGGGCGAGGCGCAGGAGACATGAAAGGAGGACTGGCTGCGCTCCTGTATTCTTTTGTCAAGATAGCCGAGACGAAGCACTCTGGGCGGCTAACATTCACTGGTACCTCAGATGAAGAGACTGGTGGTGAGTGGGGCGCCCTATGGCTGCTGGACCATGATCCCAGCGTCATGGGTGATGCTGTGCTCAACGGGGAACCCTCAGGGCTCACGGTGAGGATTGGTGAAAAGTCCCGTGTCAGTATAGTGCTTGAGTCTGAGGGAAAAGCCGCTCATGGGAGCTTCGCAGGCTATGTGGGAGAGAATGCTATCATGAAGATGGTCAAGATACTGCCATTGGTTGCTGATTTTCAGGGTACCCCTGCTAGGTTAACCCCTGAGACCCTTAAGCTTACTGAGGAGGTTATGAAGGGTTACAGGCAACAATATGGGCATGAGTCCGAGACCATGGCTAATGTCTTGAAAGAGGTGACTGTAAACATCGGCACTATCGAGGGTGGGAGCGAGGATAACATTGTGCCTGCTTATTGTAAGGTGAAGGTGGACACGAGGCTTCCTTTGGGGATTGCTCCTGAGGAGATCACCGAGATGATCGCGTCAAGGATTCATACGGTTGATCCCTCGATAAAGGTAAGTTGGGCTAGACCTCCCCAGATAGTAACAGAGTCCACCTACTCAAGCATCGAAGCCGGGATAACAAGAACACTAGCCAAGAACCATCAAGAGATAACTGGCACAAACCCCCTGTACAGTTTCACCTCAGGGGGGACTGACTGCCGTTTCTGGAGAAAACGGGGAATCCCGGCGATATCCTATGGTCCAAGAGTGTATGCCATGGGGGGTGTGGATGAGCACATCACCAAGGAGGACCTTGTTATGGTCGCAAAAGTGCATCTTGGCACTATATTGGATTATCTTGGTAGTGGTAACCCCTAAAAACAGGGACTCTATGGATGATATGATAGAGTTGGGTGAAAAGATAATTGGCATCCTCGGTGGGATGGGTCCAGAAGCAACTGCAGACCTATTCTACAGGATAATCAGAGCAACACCAGTAGAAAGAGATCAAGACCACTTACATGTGATTATAGACAGTAACTCCAAGGTCCCTGATAGGACCCCAGCTATTCTTGGTACTGGTCCAAGTCCACTGCCCATACTGGTGGAGACTGGAAAGAGACTGGAAAAAGCGGGGGCTAATTTCCTCATAGTTCCATGCAATACGGCTCACTACTTCCTTCCAAAGGTGCAGAAAGAGCTTGGCATTCCTATACTGCATATGATTAATCTGAGCGCAGAGTATA
>CAZZFH010000124.1:5752-6828 GCA_964653295.1 uncultured Candidatus Bathyarchaeia archaeon
TGGCTTCAGATGGGACCCTCATTAGTAAGCTCTACCATAAATCATACGCCGAGCAAGGGATAGAGATAGTTACACCATCTAAATCCTCACAGAGAGACGTCATGGACGCCATCTACAAATACATCAAGACAGGCGACCTAAAGACTGGTGGAGAACTCCTCCACAGGGTATCCCTTGAGCTTATTGATGCTGGCGCGGATTCGGTGCTCTGTGGTTGTACTGAGGTTAGTTTGGTGCTTCATGATGGCGATCTCAGTGTCCCTGTGGTTGATCCTCTTCAGGTTTTGGCTGAGGAAGCTGTTAAATTAGCCTCTGCATAGGCGACCAGCATGGAACCCGCTTACTATAGAGGTACCCTTGATTATCAGCGGGGTAGAACTGTTGAGGTTATCGAGTTTTATTACCCCGCTGATGTCTCATGGAGCTGTATCAACTGTGGGGACTGCTGTGGAGACCTGGATAACCGGACCAGAATGATCCGGCTTCTCCCAGAGGACATCCAGAGGATCGAGGAAACAGGTGCCGAGGGTTTCTATGAGGCTTGGGATGAGGGCAGCTTTACTGGCATCATGTGTAAGAAGAATGGTAAGTGTGTTTTCTACTCTGAGACTGGATGCAGGATATACGAGAACCGGGCTTTATTGTGCAGGATGTATCCTTTCTGGCTGGAGAAACAGGATGGATATTTTCTCTTCGGCATAGATACCGAGTGCCAAGGATCACTGAAAGGAGAACCCCTTGAAGAAGATTTTTTCGCGGCTCTACTCAAGATGGCTTTAGAGGCAATGGATTACTGATTTATCCCAAACCCAAACCCTACTTCTATCTTTTTCTAACACTATCTTTCTCTTCTTCTCTTACTACTACTCACTGTATGTATACCCACGCAGAGTCTCATTGTAATAAACTGTAAATACTGATTAGAAAGTAAACAAGTGGTTACGCTTTGAGTCCTAAGGAACCTAAATATTGGAATTCTGCTAAAGGCGATATTCTTAATGCAATGGCTTCCATGTCCTTTGAATCTTATCAATGGGGAGATATTGAGTGGGTAGATTTTGTGGTTTTTTCTCAGA
>CAZZFH010000125.1:0-6771 GCA_964653295.1 uncultured Candidatus Bathyarchaeia archaeon
CATGTTCACCTATTCTAGTAGGTTTATAATCATAAGTGAATACACCATCTCCATCGGTTTGTACGTTTATAGAGTTTGTAGCTCCTCCGAGTTCGATGTTTAACTTCAAATTGATTGAAGGTCTGGTAGATGCACCTGTGATCTTTACTGTTTGTCCACCTTGTATCACGCTTCCTGATATTCCGAAATCTATCTCAACTTTGTTCATGACAGTGAAACTTCCTTCAATAAGTCCCATATTATCGATCTCGTCAACGGCGTGAATCCTGTACTCCACTTCATCATGCAATTCAAATGAGGGTAATGCTGCTAACCAGTAATCGGGGTTATGGTTTAGATCAGTTTGGTCCATGGTTTTCCATTCATCGGTAGTATACTCGATCCACATAGAAGTAATATCTGCAACTGATTCCGCTTCAACCTTAATCAAGGTCGTATCACTGGTGTATCCAACTTCTGGTGGATCAATCAAGGTTAGATTAACAGGGCGATAATCTGTCTTAAGGTAAAATTCGACTTCTCCATCGAAATACTCTGCGAGGAGTACAAGATAATAATAGACGTTTCCTGTGGAGTTTTCATTTTGCATTGACATGACTTTCCGCATGTCGACGCCCGCCGATTCACAGCTAATCCTCATATCTGAGAAGCGGAATCCATCGATCTCTGTGTTATATCCGCCGTACAATCCAGACTCTCCTCCTTCATACAGCCTCTCACCCAAAGGAACTCCAACATTCTGAATGCTGTATCCGATATCATTCTCAGGATTTGCCATCGGGTAAACCCGGGCTTCATACATATCGAGCCCAGAGATCCCCTCAACTGGTACTGGACCCGGGACCTTGATGTTCAGTAGGAAATCAGGGCTTGATGTGTTGAATTCATATGCGATTTTATAACCTGAAGGATATTCTGCTCCAACGTTTGGTTTCCCGAAGAGCTCTTTGGTGTAAACCGTATTCATTTCGATATGTTCAATAATCATGAAATCAGCCGCGTCCTCGCTACCGATCGGGCTATCCTCCGGATCATTGTATATTAAGAATCTATAGTCCCCTGTTTGAGTTGGCACAAAGAATTGGTGTTTTGCGTCGTTTGCCACTTGTTCGGGCAATCCCGCTGATTCTGTGTTTATCGATACTACTACGTTGCTAGGGTTTCTTACTTCTATATCGTAGTCTGTTGCATCTGAGGTGTTTGTTATCCAGTCACCTACCAGGAAAATATGGTATCTATGCCCTGCTTCCAAATAGCATCTGAACTCCAATGGGGCTGGGTTGCGATATGGTCCAAGATTGGGGATTTCGCCTTCATGTATGTGTTGTGGCTCGAATGGTTCGATTTGAATATAAGCTGAAACTGTGCCCGATGTGATTAATTGACTGAAAACTAGTAACATGAAGGCTAAGCATAAAGCTATTTTATATGGGGGCTGTTCCCGAGTTATTGTATTCATTCTTTGTTTCCTCTATGATTCTCTCCCATAGGGTTGTTCAACATCAATTGACTCAAATTGCTATGCGGTTATACAAAAACAGGTTTTGATAAAAGGGATTATGATACTGTAATATAGTTCACTAATTAAGAACAGAATCACATCATGTTTCTGGGTAAACATCCACAAACGTTGTCTCAGGCCAGTTTATCCATACAGGATCATCATCACCTAAGGAATCGTAAACCGTTTCAGTCCACCATAAAAACTTCTTCTCAACTAACACATCATATTTATAATCTGGACCAGCGAAAGGTACTTCTACTTGATATCCAACTCCAATCGTATCCCATTCATCAAAAAAAACCTCGTCTGTTGTACTGTTATATACTTTTACCCGTAAAAATAATCCTCCTGCATGGATTTTAACATAATATTTGTCTACAATCCATCCTTCTGCTCCATATATTAACATGCCATTCTCATTCAGGAACAAGTTTCCTCTTTCTGTTGTTACTCTAATATCAAAATACTCGTCTTCAACTGGTTCGTGAGAAAATGGTATTAATTTTAATTCCAATGTATCTTGTACTTCAATTGTTCCGTTTTTCGGCTCCGGATTTTCATTTTCCCACACTCTTACTATTGTGACTGATACTTCTCCTTTATTTACTAATGTAAGATTATACACGTTTTCATCTGGTGAGACATAAACTTCTATATTCTCAAGCAGTTTTTCTTCATCTAGTCTACCTACTTCTAATTTTTCATGCTCATAATATACATCCGCCTGTCTCATCATTATAAACATGGGCATTACTGCGCTAAACAATATGCCGATGAATACTAGTACACCTAAGATGCTTGATATTCCTTTTCTATGATACATAGTATGCCACATACTCCCTGTTATCTCTTTCAGATCGCACATCTATTACTATCTCTTGATAAGAAGATAATTCGCCTACTATAATAGAAATCGACTCTATTTGTTTTGAGCCAATACCTGTTCGTATTTCTGTTTCTGGATAAGACTCTCCATTTATTGTAACAATTGTATTTACTGTGATGCCTATACTGCCGTAATTATATACCCACACGGTTACATTTTCCGTACTACTATCATAATGCACTTTCTCTATGATGAATCTTTCAGTTATAGTATGAACCATATCAATAGTTACATCTGCATAATCATTCGCCATAGTTGATGCTGCTCCATAACTATAGGACCAGACGGCTCCGCCTATCATTAAAACTGTTCCCGCTAGTATCACTGATGCAATAACCGGGGACAATGCTTTTCTTGTACTCAAATAAGCCCGCCTCCGAGGTTAAGATTTGATACTGCCCATATTCCTCCAAGTGATACCAAGCTTAGAAATATTGCATGTTTAAAACCACTGGAAACTCTTCCTCCAACGATTTTTCCAGTTACTAATCCTAATGTGAAACTATGGATCGCTAATGGGGTTAATAATGTCTTATAGAGCATTACTTGTGAGACGCTTACTCCAAGATTAGACCCTGTGAAGAACCCAAGGAACATAACCGTTGTTCCAGTTAATAGCGCCGCACCAATATATGGTACAATAATTAACGGCATCAAAGCAGCTCTTTTCTCCTGTTCAAGTTGCTGAGACGACTCGCTAAACGTAGCCAGGCTTTCTATGCTCTCTTCTGAGCCTCCACCAACCTCCATCGTATCTATTAAAAGATAGATATTTACTAGAGCCAACCAGTTGGTGACTCTAGATTCAAACTCGTCATATATTTGTCTTAAGGGGTATCCCCAGTTAATTTTTGTACTGATATCTCTGAGATATACACTGAATCTACCATAGTCCCTTGGGGCTAATGCTTCGAGGCTTTTCTCTGGGCTAAGCCCACTTTTTCTTACCTCTACAAGATCTCTCAAAAACTGAGTTATACCATCCTGTAATTTACCTTCTCTTCCCGCTGTATAATAATCCGCTATCCAACCAGGAAAAGCAATAAAAATTAATGTTATTGCCACACCAATTGCTGCTTCTGTGCCTTCTCCAAAGTTGAAAGTGACACTGATCCAGGTTATCATATCCTTCAATGCTGGGACCCGGAGGAATGAGTCACTGAAAAATGGCAACACTATTTGCGATGCGAGCAATATTCCTAGCGGGATTGTAATTATTAATACATAATATGGCTTCCAATTTGATTTAGGGTAATTAAATTGAACCATATCTCCGACGTATAGAAATAGGAATGATAATGCAGGCATTACAACGAAGCTGAAAAGAAAGAACTGGTAAGGGCTAATACTGACTCCTGCGGTTGGCAGGCTCATTCCGACCACAAAAACGAGGAAGATACCGAGGACACCTAGAATGCCAATGATAGTATAGGCTTCCATTAACATGGCGGCAGTTTCTCCTTTTGATTTTACCGAGATTGTCAGTCTTCTGAACATGTTCTGGGTCTGATTGTATAGATAATGTAGCGTGTCTCCTCCTGTTCTAACGCTTGAGGCGTAACCCAATAGAAGTTCTTTGTAGTCTTTAATGTCAACAGCTTTTGCAGCCTTAACCATAGCTGTTACAGGGTCCACACCGGTGGACATTACAATTGTTTCTATGCGATCTATCTCCTGTTTCATTTTTGGGAGTAGATCCATTTTTCTCATTCTCAAGAAGCTCTCAAATGGGCTTAATCCTCCGCTAACCATGACGCTGATGTACATTGAAGCGTAGGGTATCTCGATTTCCAGCTCACTCATACGCGTACTTGCTTTCATTTGAGGGAAAATAGCTCCAAAAAAGATAATCCCTATTGGGACTCCTAGGGTTATTGGTATCATTAGAAGTGGGTTAATGCCAAATAGTGCTTGAAGTGGTATCACATTAACTAGAGATAAGATCAAAACGGTGAAAGGGATTGAGCTTACTAGTAGTGCGATAAAGCTTATCATGCTGAAATATACCTCGGAGTGGACATTCATGCAGGCTGATTCAAGATCGCTGTCTACTCCCCGAAAAATTCCCGCTAAAAATTTGCCAACTCCTCCCAAGTATGCGTAGCAATAGTCTCTTAGAAGCATCCCTAAGCTATCTTGGCTGATCATCAATTTTCCTCCTGTATCTCGTTCAGAAGGTTCTCAACATTATCCCAATTATCATGTGTATCTTGTGATGCATTTTTTTCTTCCATAGCTAACTCCATTAGCTCATGGACATCTGGAATTTCATCTTGATCTAGTTCTTCAATTACTTCTGGAATCGTTTCTTCTTGTTTTGCTGAGTCTTTTTCTTCTCTCTGGTTAGTGTAGTAGCTAAGGATTTTTTCCGCTACATCTCTTTGATTGTCTATCCCATTCTCAATCATGTCGTTGATATACTGTTCACGACGATCAAGTTCCTCCATTAGTTGATCCATCGACTTTCCGCTACTGACGCTGATCTGTTGGAGAATATAGCTATCTTTGAACATTGTCGTGAAAGTATCTGTTCTAGGGTCCCATCTTGAGACCTCTAGATAGTTATCGTATTCCGCTATCTCGGAGACGCTTCTTACTCTTCTACCGAAGTTTAACCCCTCTTTCTTATGAGGTAGCTCAACTCTCTGAATATAGAGCGCTATGTTCATTAATGGAATGTAGACTTCGCTGACGTTCATCGGTGGTGATGTGAGTCGTTTTACTACTCTGTCGATGCTGTCTGCGTGCATTGTACAGAGTCCACCGTGGCCAGTTGCCAATGCCTGGAAGAGTACGTAGGCTTCTTCTCCTCTTACCTCGCCGACGATTACGTAGTCAGGTCTGTATCTGAGACTTACTTTGATTAGGTCAAAGAGAGTGATATCTCCGCTTGGGCCATCGCCAAAGTTGAAGCTCTCTCTGCTATTTAGCTGGGTCCAGTTTGCTACTGGAGGGCTTAATTCAGGCACTTCTTCTGCTGTGACGATTTTATCGTTTTGACTCATTAAACTTAGTAGAGCGTTCAGCGCGCTGGTTTTTCCTGCTCCAGTTCCACCAACTATCATGAAGCTTTTCTTATGCTCTAAAATTAGCCAGAAATATGCCGATATTCTAGCATTCAATGTTCCAAATTGAATCAGGTCAAGTATGCTCAAAGGCTCTGCTCTGAATTTTCTTATACAAAAAGTGCTCCCTTTCATGCTTACTTCTTTCATGAAGGTTGCAGCTAACCTGTGTTTTTCTGGGAGCATGGCGTCAAGTACGGGTTGTGCGCTGCTGATGTGTTTCCCAGACTTGTGTGCAAGTTTTACCAAGAAATCATTCAAGGTCTGGGTGCTTCTGAATGTAATGTTAGTTGGGATGCTCTCATATTTTCGGTGCCAGATATATATTGGTACGTCGAGACCATTACAGCTGATATCTTCAATCCATGGGTCTTCCATTATAGCCTGTAAAGGACCATATCCTGTTAGATCTCTTACAACATAGTAGAAAATGCTATCCCATTCCTCTATAGTGAATTTTCCGAGGCTTTTATGGTATTTTTCCGCTATTATCTCAGCTTGTTCATAAACATACTCGGTAGGATCTATTTTTTCTCCGCTTGGAGATGTGAATTCTTTACTAAGGATTCTTACAATTTTTTGATATGTCTCGTGTTGTTCTTCATTTAGTTGTACTTCTTCTACATAGTAGTGAAGTCCTTCTCCTATTTCTGGTGATGTTACTATTTTTATTCTGGAGTTTGGTCTATTTACTTCGTATTCGTCGATAATTTTGTATTCTGGCTTGACTTTTTCAATATCTACTGGGTCGATGACTGTTTCTTCTTTTTCTTGCTGAATCTTATCTTTTAACCATTCTACGAGTTTCATTAGTCAAGTCACCTGAAATATGGAAAATAAAATAGGGGTTGGGAGATGCTTAAGGCAGTCTGATTAACTTGATGTAATCCATTCCGCCTGCGCTGTGTAGCTTGATATTGACTGTGGTACCTGAACTCAAATTAGATAAGCCAGTTGGTGTTAGTAAACTATCTCCAATCAATACCACAACTGTAGAAGACTGTCCAGCTCCAAGTGTACCCACAGTATCAATGTTCGAAGCAAGTGTGGTACCTGACATAGCAGGTAGGGTTGTATTTGAGATTGGAATATCATTAATGAATACATGTGTCAGTGTAGTTTCTGCTGAACCACTATTCTTGATATCCAAAGTTACGTTCCACCCATCTGTTATTTTACTTGCGAATCCTGTTTGGATTTCGACTTTCTCGAACTGTGTGTACTGGCTGCTGATGCCGCTCATCCAGTAGGATACGCCTACTGCGACGGTGATGGCTACTGCTACAAGGATGACTGTGGCGATTACTGGGCTCACA
>CAZZFH010000126.1:0-6715 GCA_964653295.1 uncultured Candidatus Bathyarchaeia archaeon
TCTCCAAGGTCCTGATTGCACTGGGGGCAGATCAATCGTCCTTCTTTCTCGAAGCCTCTTAATTCACCAAGGTATCCATCGTGTTCGTGTCTGAGCAGGGTCACCTTTCTGATGAATATGCTACGGTCTATTGGGCATGCATATTTTGAGTATACGTGGGGAGAATCACAGTTGGGGCAGATGATGGCTCGGTCAAAGTCCTCTACCTTAAGCATTTCTTTGGATTCTAGGTTATTCAGCATCTGGATAACCGATTGCCAGTCTGTATTCTGGTATTCTATGTCATTATACTGGACACCGTCTGGGGTGATTCTTGGTTCAAGCCTCTCAACACCCTTCTCGACGAGGGATACGAGGAACTCTTTCTTAGAATCGGATACAATCCCAGACATGCCGTTTAACTAAACAGCCATGAGTTAAAAAAGAAAATGGTGATCAACAACAGAATACACGCGTAAAACAGTCCTTTGGTTAATTTTCCGTGCTTGATCTTGCCCCCGATCAAGCCTCCTACGATGGATTCGATTACGGCTGCCCAGAAGAGTACAGCCCAGTAGTAGTCGAGATTGAATATATTGGAGACCAGACCACTGGCTTGAACATTAACATCAACATTTAACAGAGAGAGGGGTAGCAGGAACCGTTTCAATAAGACCCAGCTGATGATGAGAAACACGACGTTTCCTAGATACACTATAGAGAGGTAGGGGTTGGTGAGGGAGTCTCTCTCGCTCTTGAAGTTGGCTAATATTGTGAACATTTCTAGACTGGATTCCAGTATATCGGTGACCCTGCCCCCTGTACTGTATGCCTCTATCAGTATCAGTGAGAGCCTTTTGGCCTGAGGGACCACGAGTCTTTCTCCGAACCACAACAATGATCCCTCTATATCGGATGTGACGTTTATCCTGTCCATGGTCTGTTGGAGTGGCTGGTTTATTGGCCCATAGTCGTGGGTTGATGCGGTTTCTAATGCAAACATCAATGGGACGCCTGACTGCACCTCGTTTGTTATGTCCCTGAGGAATAATGGGAGGTTTTCCTCGACAGCGTTAAGATATCTGCCATTGCTCCATTCTATAAAGGATGGGGCGATCAACATTAACAGCAGGCTCAAACCGAGCCCAGTATTGATTCGTCTACTAAGTGGAATCCAATAAGGGGATTCCGGGAAATAGCCCCCGGTAAGCAATATTAAGGCTAGCAGGATGAAGCCTATTGCTAGGCTGGCGATTTGGATAATCTGGGCTTCTCGCTCATCAAAATAGATCAATCAACACTCACCTGCATGTCTATTAGGATCATCATAAAGGCGGAGACCAGTGGAATACCGATGAAGACCACTAGATTCAAGGCGTTTATACCAGAATTGCCTGAGCTTGATCCCGTAAAACTGAATGTGGTGAGAAGAACAAGCAAGAGCAAGGGTGCTATTACCAGCATGGTCACGTATATCTCGCTCAGGAAACCTAGGTTATTCAGTAACTCGTTGTTCTCTTCTTCTTTTCTCTGGATCAGTTGATCGGCTTCGAACTGGAATAGGCTGGCTAGATCGCCGCTGGTCTGTATGGTATTGACTATCCCGTCAAGGAAGCGTGTGAAACGCTCAGAGGGGCTTCTTTTGCTTACGTCTCTCAATGATTCTTGGGGGTTGAAACCGAATACCTTGATGTTTATGAGAAATTTGTCGAATAGGTTCCTGATATACTGGCTGGACTCTGTCTCTGAGACCCGTTCGATGATCCTCTCTATAGATATGCCTCCCTTTGAGAGCATCAACATGAAGGTCACCGTATACAGGAGATTCTTGTTAATATCATTCATGGCGATATCACGAACATAGATGGGATACCAGGCGAGCAACAAGAAAGTCAGCAAGCTCAAAACCAAAGACAGGATCAAGGGACCCGAGAACTGTCTCACACCCTGAACCCCAAACAAAATATGCAGACCAAAGAGAATGAAATAATCCACAATGAAGCCTATGAAAAGAACTAGTTTGCTCAGTTGAAGATACTCATCGAATGGGCGTGATATCCCACTCGTGCCGTATATCGCCTCCAACTCGGACAAAAAGTTCTCTATCAAGCCGTCTCATCAAACCTCGCTCTGGTTAAAATCTCCTCGGGGTTAACATAGTAAGTGTGGACAACGTTGGAGACCTCATCATAGGTGTTCAGGTTCTCCTCAACCATCCACTCTAGAATCTTTGTGCGCCGCTTCTTCTCATCCTCTAGCTCCCATTCGGGGACATGACGCAGATTGGCTATCTGCTTGAATACAGGCTCACCCCTTCCAGCGGATTCTAGGAAACGGTAGTTATCATCCATGGAGTCCCAGCGGAACCTGTGCTCGAATTGAACCTGATCCGTGGCGCTGAGGCCGATTATCTCGGTTACCGTATCGGCGCGTCTCACAACTTTATCATTGATCTTTACTCTTCTGATCTGGAGCATGACATTCATCAATGGGATCATCATCGCTGGGATATCCATCGGTCTGCTGAGGAGACGTTTTATCGCATAATCCACGCTGTCACTGTGGATGGTACAGAGCCCACCGTGCCCTGTGGCAATAGCTTGGAACAAGGTATAGGCTTCCTCGCCCCTGACCTCGCCAACTATAATATAATCAGGTCGCTGCCTGAGGGCGGATTTGAGGAGATCGAAGAGGGTGATCTCGGTTACCCCTGGTTGATAGCTGGGGCGGGGGACCAGGGGTATCCAGTTCTCGTGGAGCCTGAGTTCTCGTACTTCCTCTATGGTTACTACCTTCATCTCTGGTTTGATGAACATGCTCAACGAGTTTAGAAGAGTGGTCTTACCGCTTGCAGTGGCTCCGCATATCATTACGCTGCGTCCATGCTCGACCAGTATCCAGAGATATGCGGCTATCTCGGTGGATAATGTCCCGAATTTTATGAGGTCGATAATCGTGTATGGGTTTTCACGGAATTTTCTGATGGTGAATGTGTCTCCGCGTTTGGATACTTCCTCAAGGGTAATCTGGACCCTGAAGCCTTCGGGTAATGTGCCTTCCATTATTGGGTGGCTGATGCTAACCTGCCTGCCTGAACGATAGGCTAGACGGATAACTATACGGTCTAGTTCTTCAGGTGACTTGAATATGATGTTGGTGGGGATTGACTCATAGTCTCTGTGCCAGACATAGATAGGTGTGTTATATCCGTTGCACGAGATGTCCTCTATGTTCTCATCCTGTACAAGGAGATCGATTTTACCATAGCCCAAAAAGTCGCGTTTGAGGTAATAGATGAATTTGTCCTCGGATTCTGATGGTATCTCCCGCTCAAAACGTTTGAAGATTTTTTGAATATCATCCCTGAGGTATTTCTCCATCTTTTCAGGGTCTCTTAGTACTTCTAGGGGGACATTCATCCGATCGATGAGCAGCTTTTTGATCCTGTCCAGTAGCGCAGCCTCATCATCGGTGAGGGCGGGTTCTACAGTATGATACATGAGGCTCCTGCGCTCATCGTTTATCTCTATTCCAACGAAGCCGAATGGGGGGTTTACTGGGTAAAAATCCCTGAAAGACATGCCTTGTGTTTCCGTCTCGTCTATTTTTTCACTCATACTCTGTCAATCCATGATTCATTTATGCTTCCCAGTATGCTATCTCGGATACTCCTCTCTCGCTAACTAGGGTGATCCTGTATTCTACGCCATCAATTATCGTGACCGGTGAGGTAACCCCTAGCTGTAATAGTTTCTCGGTGAGTATCAGGGTGTCTCGACCAAATGCATACGTTGATACTTGTACGCCATCTATGTAGACATCAGTTATCTGAATGTCATTCTGACCGTAATTGTAGACTGTGATGTTGAGGAAATCATCTGCTCCGCTCCACCATACTGTGGTTACTTTGAATCTTTCCTGTGCGGTTCCTATGGTGAGTTCGTTGTTTTCTTGGTATTGGTCATTTAGGTTCTGTATATAGTTGGAGCTGTAAGCGAAGAGCATAGTGCCAGCTATGCTTACTATCATGATCAGTATTATTGTGGCTATTATCTCGCTTACGCCGCGCCGCTTCACAAACAATACCTTGTTTGAATGAGAAAATAAAATGTGGGGTTATTACTCAACTTTTACGCTGAATACTATCTGGGTGTTATCGGTAGCTACTAGTTTTACCTGGTAGGTAGTGCCCGCGACACCAGCATTTTTGATCTCCACGAAAGCCACATCGCCTTCGGCGATTGCAGTCGGGGTTGTTAAAGCTGTATTTTCTACATATACATCTGCGTCATCGACTAGATCTCCTTCAACATATGCTGCATCTAGTGTTACTGATGTTGAGCCTACGTTTCTGAGATAAACCCTTATGAAGGTTGTATTTGCACTGGATTCATCTATGCTAAGGATTCCTAGGTCTCCCTCCCCGCCTAGCCTACCGAACCACCCCATGGTGTATCCATAGATGAGTATGCCTCCTGCGATTACTACAACAATTAACAGCAGGACAGATATGTATGTAGATACTCCTTTTCTTTCCATTAAGAAACCCTTCTATTCAGATTATCCTTACACTGCATTTAAAGCTTATTTCGATAAATGTAACTATTTTCGTTTTTATTGTCTATCTCTATATTTTCTGCATATAGGCTAAGCATTTTTTCCAGTTCAATAATTATATCTAGTTTGCATATCTGATAGACGCTGCGACAATGTTTACTGGAGCGTTTTTCGTAGTTAATTGCCCGGTTATTGTGTACTTTTTTGCACATATTTGGATCATAACAAGGCTGTTTTAGGGCTGTTTTTTGTGTTGAAGACTTGTTTCTGCCTTTGGTTTTCTACCCCCCCCCTCCCCCTGTTGGCGGCTATCCTTTTTTGTTGATTAGAGCTACCTTGCCCTCGAATTGGGCGTGGAATAATTCTATAGTGTATTCTGTTCTGGGTATGTCTTTGATCATTCTGCTTACTCCTGTGAAGCCTGCGTTATGGACATATACTGCTGTGTCTCTGTGCATGAGTCTGGATGATCCTTGCCAGTCGCTCCAAGCCTCCCTGTAGGATTTTCCGCCATCTATGAATATCAGGTCCATCTCTGGGAGGGTTTCCGCTGCATTGGGGACGGTTTCTAGGGTGTTTCCCGGGATGAGGGTGTGTTTGCAGCCAAGTTTCTCTAGTTTTTGGGATATTTGTTCTGTGGTGTAGTGGTTGAAGTAGTCGAATCCATAGTATTCTACTGTGCTTGGTGGGTGGTTTTTGATTGCTGCTTTGATCATGGTGGCTGCGTTTTCACCGTTGTAGACGCCGATCTCCATGATGCGTCTGCACTTGTTTTTTGTGATGTATTCGTTTAGATACTTGTGGGAGCCATACCAGGACATTTCTACTCAATTGTTTATTGGAGGGACAGGATAAAACTCTACATCAAATGAACACCTAGTTTTTCGATGGATTTTATTTTTTCATCAACTCTTTGATGTCATCAACGATATGATTAACCAGCGCCTCAACAATTGCCTCACCTTTCTCCGCAGTCGCCAAGGTAGGGTCTCCATATATCCCAGATTTTGAGTAGACTCCTGCAGATTGGTTCTCAGGGTCTCTGGTTAGTCCGCTGCCTGTGAGGGGGTGGTAATCTTTTACTGCTTTGCTCATGTCTACTATCTCTGGTTTGATGTAGAGCATCATGCTGGTCTCGGATTCATCGGCGTGGGTTCCACCCTCCTGGCTGAGTTGGACTGTGGATGTTTTCTCTGCTTCTCGGATATCGGTATAGTTCATGGTTATTCCAAGCGTTTCTAGTTCCTGTTTCGCTGGTTCTAATGCTTTTATTGTGCTGATTCCAGTGTTCAAGACGTAGAACTTTTTCACACCATAGTTGCTCAAGGTGAGGCAGGTCTCTTTTATCATCTGTTTTGAGGTCTCTAGGCTTAATGTGACTGAGCCGGGGTATTCTGTGAATGATGGGTAGTAGCCATACTGGATTGTGGGCAGTATGATTACAGGGACTTTTTCGGCTACTCTTTTGGTGAGATACTCGGCAAGTATCCAGTCATTGTTCAGTGGGAGATGGGGGCCATGTTCCTTGGTTCTTGCGCCCAAGGGTATCAATACGAGTTGATGTTGTTTGAATAGTTGTTCTGCTTCCAGCCATGTGAGGTTCTCAAGCCAGACGCTCTGTTGAGCCATATATGATACGTGTGGTGAGTTTTGATACTAACATTTGTGTTTTTTCGTAACTCTGATCCATCCTAACGATTTTCATATATCCCTGAGTTAGAAGATAATCTTAGAGAATCTCATCAGAGAATACTGAGGGAATCTGAAGAGATAGTTAAAAACAAGCAACCTGACATGAAGATTGAGACTCGCTTGGAAGAGGGGCACCCTTCTGACGTCATCATGAGGGCCGAACAAGAGGAAGATGTGGATTTGATCATCATCGAGAGCAGAGGGATGGGTAAAATAGTTGGTTTTCTAGGCAGCACTAGCCGACATGTCATAGAGGCATACACAAAGACTAAACTCATTGTTAAGTAATACTTAAGATCCAATGTTTTAGGGAGAGACAAGGCGATACCATGTTGACGCACGCGGTGAAGACTCACGTTAAGTAATTTATCTTTCTATGCTACACTCACTAGAAATAGGCGTTTTAATGTAATTAGTCTAAGCCACATGTTCACACATGTCTTTGATATGATGAATTTAGCATTAATACCTGTCTTCATCGATGAAT
>CAZZFH010000127.1:0-6713 GCA_964653295.1 uncultured Candidatus Bathyarchaeia archaeon
TGCAGGATGCTATGAAGAGTGCCTTCACGAGACATGTTGAGTCATATGGCAGTAGGCGGGTAGTTCAGTTGATGATGCAAGCGAAAGCTATGGGGTGTAAGAGTGTCTCTGAGTGGATGCGTGATAAGAAATTCGTGTTTTATCTGGCCTTTTTGGACCTCAATCAACCATTAGGGTACTGACTGGAGGCTAATTAGTATTAATATAAACTTAATCCATGCAGGTGTCGATCCAAAGAATGGCTACGTCAACGTATGGGGAGCGTGCTTCATAGATTTGAACTTTTTTTCTATCTCTCAGGTTATACTATTTCAGGACGGCTCAGAGCCGTTTAGGGCCGTCTGTTTTAAATGAAAGAGAATGAGAGTAAGCCCTTTATCGTCGCCTGTATCCCGGCGTTTAATGAGGCGCGGAGCATAGCTGAGGTTTTGATTCAGGTCAAGAGGCACGTGGACAGGGTCATTGTCTGTGATGATGGGTCATTGGATCTGACGGGGGCGATAGCTGAGGGGCTTGGTGCCGTGGTGATTAGACATGAACGGAATAGGGGTTATGGTGCTTCTCTTCGCAGTATGTTCAGAGAAGCGCTTGATCTGAAAGCTGATTATGTTGTTACCATTGACTCTGATGGTCAGCATGATCCTGCTGAAATACCTAGACTTGTTGAGCGGCTGCTGGTCGGGGATGTGGATGTGGTCATCGGGTCAAGGGTTCTGGATGGCGGGGGCTCTGAGGCTCCCGGGTGGAGAAAGGTCGGCATTAACATAATTACTGGACTTGTTGCAAACGGGGGGGTCAACGTGACTGACTCTCAGTCAGGCTTCAGGGCATACAATAGACGTGCCCTTGAGTCTTTGACTCTTACTGAGGAGGGGATGGGTTTGAGTACAGAGATCTTGTTGAAGGCGGCTCGTAGTGGTCTCAGATTGGCGGAGGTGCCGATACATGTCGCGTATTTTGATGGGTCTTCGACGTATAATCCGATGACGCATGGGGTGGGGGTTCTTTTGACCACTTTAAAGCATCTGTCTATTAATCGTCCCTTGCTTTTCTACGGTATTCCGGGTGGATTGGCTCTTTCTGTGGCTATTGTTTTCTGGGTTTGGACTTTCCGAATATTCGCTGCTACTAGGGCGATTAGCACGAATATCGCTTTGATCGCCATCGGGGCGACCACTGTGGGTATGATGCTTGTGACCACTAGTATTATCCTCTGGGTTTTGGTCAGCGTGGTAAGAGAGAAAGCTTGAAGATCTCAGTGGTTCTCGGGACGAGGCCTGAGATAATTAAGATGTCGCCTATTATTCGTGAGTCTGAGCGGCTGGGTTTGGATTATCAGGTTATACACACTGGTCAGCATTATTCACACGAGATGGATGAGATCTTCTTTGAGGAGCTTGAACTTCCAAAACCTAAGTATAATCTTGGAGTTGGTTCAGGGGCTCACGGTGAGCAGACAGGGAAAATTATGATGGACTTGGAACCGATATTGTTGAAGGAGAAGCCCGATGTCGTAATTGTTCAGGGGGACACGAACTCTGTTCTAGCTGGGGCTTTAACGGCAGCTAAACTACATATCAGGGTGGGGCATGTGGAAGCTGGGTTGAGGAGCTATGATCGGTTGATGCCTGAGGAGATCAATAGGGTGGTCGCGGATCATGTGTCGGACTATCTCTTTGCTCCCACTATTGGTTCGAAGCAGAATCTGCTACGTGAGGGTGTTAACGTTAAGAAAGTTTTCGTGACAGGTAATACTGTTGTCGATGCTATCCATCAGAACATGGAGATCTCGAAGAAGAAAAGCCATGTGCTAGATAGTTTAGGGATGGCTCCTGGGTCTTATTTGCTTGTCACTCTTCATCGCTCTGAAAACGTTGACTCTGAGGCTAGGTTAAGGGAGATTCTTAGTGGTCTTAACTTAGTTTCTGAGCATGTAGAAATTCCTGTTTTGTTCGCTGTGCACCCTAGAACACAGAAGATGATCCGTGAGTTTGATTTGTCTTTGGATGGGATCACGATTCTGAATCCCTTTGGTTTCCTCGACTTTCTGCAGTTAGAGGCTAACGCTCGGCTTGTTTTAACTGATTCCGGTGGTGTTCAGGAGGAAACATGTGTTTTGGGTGTTCCTTGCGTGACTGTGAGGGAGAATACTGAGCGTCCTGAGACTTTGGAGGTTGGCTCGAATATTCTAGCGGGTGTAACTTCGTCGGGGATTCTTGACGCTGTTGAGAGGATGTTGTTAAGAGGTAAGAGTTGGAGTAATCCTTTCGGAAATGGTGACACGGGTAAGGCTATTCTTAAAATCTTGAAAGAGGAAGAAGTGTAGATGGATAGTCAAAGGATTCTCGTAACTGGTGGAGCTGGTTTTATCGGGACTAACCTCGTCAACGAGCTGAGGAGCAGGGGGCATGAGGTTACTTCCCTTGACTTGTTTAACACTGAACGGGATGATTATGTTCGGGCTGACGTGAGGAATTATCGGCAGGTCGAGAAGGTCTTGGATGGGGATAGGTTTGATTATGTGTATCATTTAGCCGCTGAGTATGGCAGGTGGAATGGTGAGGATTATTATGAGAACCTTTGGGCGACCAATGTCATCGGTACGAAGCATATGATCAGGCTGCAGGAGAGACTGAGGTTTGGCATGGTCTTCTTCTCAAGCGCTGAGGTTTATGGCGACTATTCCGGTGTCATGTCCGAAGATGTCATGGTTAACAATCCCATCAATGAGACCTATCAGATGAATGATTACGCTATATCGAAGTGGGCAGGGGAACTTATGTGCATGAACTCGGCAAAGATGTTCGGCACCGAAACGGTCAGAGTCCGTCCCGTCAACTGCTATGGTCCTCATGAGCACTACACACCTTACAGGGGATTTATACCGAAATTCATCTACCACGCCCTTTTCAAAAAGCCATATGTAGTTTATCGTGGTCATAAGCGGATAATTGATTACGCTGAGGATTCCTGCCGGACATGGGCGAATATAGTCGATAACTTCATCCCGGGTGAGGTCTATAATGTTGGTGGGAGGCCTGAGTGGGAGCGCTCCATCGAGGAGTATTCGGACTTGGTTCTGAAGGCGGTTGAGCGGGATGGTTCGCTGGTGACCTATAATGAGGCGGAGCCCTTCACTACCAAGGTGAAGAAGATGGATTTCTCAAAGGCTGTGAGGGATTTAAAGCATGATCCGGTGGTGCCACCAGAGGAAGGGATAAAGCGCACTGTTAAGTGGATGAAGGAGTATTACGGACTACAGTGATGAGTTTGGTAGACTTCTCAGAAACTTTCAAGGATAAAACTGTCTTAGTGACTGGAGGCGCCGGTGCGATAGGCGGGAACTTGGTTCAGAAGCTGAGTGGCTTTAACCCAAAGAAAATCATTATTCTCGATAACCTCTCTTCTTCATACGAGTGGAATATTCCTAAGGGAGATAATATTCAGTTTGTTAAGGGAGATGTCTTGGATGAGGAGAAGCTTAGGTGGGTGTTCAAGTCCAAGCCGGATATTGTTTATCATCTAGCGGCTCATTTCGCTAACCAGAACTCCGTTGACAACCCTGAGACCGATCTCATGGTTAACGGGATGGGGATTCTGAGGGTTCTTCAGTATTCTCATCTGGTTGGGGTGGAGAGGTTTGTGTATGCTTCCTCTGGATGTGGAATTTATGGGCTTGACTCTAAGATGCCTTTTGAGGAGCATGATGTTTCGATAAGTCTCTACACTCCTTATCAGGTTACTAAGATGCTGGGGGAACTTTATACCAATTATTTCCATAACCTCTACGATTTGCCAGTTGTGAATGCGCGTTTCTTCAACTCCTTTGGACCCGGTGAGGTTCCTGGGAGGTACAGGAATGTGATCCCGAATTTCTTCTCTTGGGCTATAAATGGTATACCGCTACCTATAACTGGGACAGGTGATGAGACTCGTGACTTTACGTATGTTGGTGATATCGTTAACTGCCTCATTTCGATGGCTCATTATGATGAGGCGGTGGGAGAGGCATTTAACATCGGATCTGGTCAGGAGACACGAATAGGCGATTTGGCGACATGGATAAATGAGTTGACGGGCAATAAGGCGGGTATAGTGTATAAGGCTCGGCGGGATTGGGATAAGAAGAGCAGGCTTCTTTCAAGTATTGGGAAGGCTCGTAGGATTCTCCATTATGAGCCCAGCGTGAGTTTCAGGGAAGGGCTTGGGAATACCTATAACTGGTTTAAAGACAATTGGAATAATATCCGATTGAGTGCAGAGTTCTAGTTGCATATACTCCTTATTTCCCAGATATTTCCTCCAGATATGGGTGGAAGCGCAACGCGAGCGTATAATCTAGCTAAGGGTTTAATGCTTAACGGTGTAGATGTTACTGTAGTAGCGGGAGTGCCTCATTATCCGAGTGGTGATATTCCGAGGTCATATCGATGGAGAGCTCTCGTTGTGGATCGTCTCTCTGGGATGAAGGTTATGAGGACTTTTGTTCCTCCGTTGGCTTCTAAGGGGTTTGCTAGGCGGGTAATTCTCTTCATATCTTTTATGGTGTCTGCCTTGTTTCCTCTTCTTCTCGTTGGTAGGATTGATGGTGTGTTTGCATCTAATCCGCAGATTCTTTCTCTTTTTCCAGCTTTGGTATATAGAGCAGTTTATCGGTGTCCGGTTATTTTGAATGTGGATGATCTGTGGCCTGAGTCTCTTTATGATTTGGGGATGTTGAAGTCTAAGGTGTTAGGTAGGTTTGGTGAATTTGTTGCAAAGTTGGCTTATTTATCAGCGGATGTAGTTGCGCCGATTAGTCCTTCGTATATTGAAACGATTGTCAACAAGTATGGTGTGGAGAAGGGTAAGGTTGTGTTTGTACCTGGGGGCGTTGATCTGAGTCTTTCTTGTGATTCGGGTTTAATTGATCGGGGTGACGATTTCAAGGTGTTTTATATTGGCGCCTTTTCTCCGGCATATGATTTTGAGCAGGCGCTTATGGCGGCTAAGTTGTTGGAGGGGGAAGGGGGGATCAGGTTTGTTCTTCAGGGAGGTGGAGAGATGGCGCCTGTGATTAGGAAAAGGATTAGGGAGCTTGGGTTAGGGAATGTTGAGCTCGTCGAGAAGATCGTTTCGAGGGAAGAGGTTGCGAGGTTATTAGTGGATGCGGATACTCTTTTGCTTCCTTTGAGTGGTTTGGAGAATGTTGAGATGGGGATTTCTTCTAAGCTTTATGAGTATCAGGCTGCTGGTAAGCCCATAGTTTGTTGTTCGAGTGGTATGCCTGGGCAGTATGTTTCAGAGACTGAGTCTGGGGTTGTGGTTAAGCCTGGTGATTATGTAGCGTTGGCTGAGGCTGTGCTTTACTTGAAGGAGAATAGAGTTGTAGCTGAGAGTTTAGGGGCATCTGGGAAAAAGTATGTTGAAAGTAACATGTCGATAGAGAAGATAGGCTCAAAAATAATGGCGGTCTTCTGCAATGCGCGCGCAGAACGTTACAAGTCAATTAACGTGAACGCAATTCATAATACGCAAGAGAAGTCATGACATGAAGATTCTTCAGGTGATACCTTATTTTCCTCCTGCTTATGCCTTTGGGGGTCCAGTTAATGTGGCTTATAACTTTTCGAAGATGTTAGTTAAAAGAGGCCACAATGTTGTTGTATGTACAACTGATGCTAAGGATTTTGATTCAAGATTAGACGAAGAAAGTCTTGGCGATTGTGATAATGGTTTAGAGGTTCATCGCTTCAAAAACATCTCATTGACACTAGTTAAAAAATTTAAGCTGTTTTTGACGCCGCAATTAGCTTCGTTTCTTAATTTGAATGTTAAAAGTTTTGATGTGATCCATCTTCATGAATATTATAGTATCCAAAACGTTCTTGCTTCTCATTATGCTCAAAAATATAATGTTCCTTATGTTTTGCAAGCTCATGGTTCTCTTCCTAGAATTGGGAATTGGCTGTGGTTAAAATGGATTTATAATTATTTCTTCGGTTTTAAAATATTAAAAAATGCCTCGAAAGTAATTGCTCTCAACGAAGTTGAAGCCCTACAATATAGGAAAATGGGAGTACCTGATGAGAAGATTGTTGTCATACCTAATGGAATAGACTTATCTGAATATGCGTTTCTTCCTCCTGAGGGATCGTTCAAGAAGAAGTATGAAATAGCAGACAGTAAAAAAATCATCCTTTATTTAGGCAGAATTCATAAGACGAAAGGCATAGACCTTCTGGTTAAAGCTTATGCCTACATAATTAAAGAAATGAAGTGTATCAATTCTCTATTAGTGATCGCAGGTCCCAACGATGGTTATTTAAGTGAGATAAGATCCTTGGTCGCTTCATTAGGTATATCAGATTCAGTATTATTTACTGGTTTCATAAGTAATGAAGATAAACTCAGTGCTTTGGTGGATTCAAACGTATTTGTCACGCCCTCTTTCTATGGGTTTCCTATCACTTTTCTTGAGGCATGTATTACGGGGACTCCTTTGGTTACTACTAATCTAGGAGATACATTAGAGTGGATTGATGGTAATGTAGGTTTTGTGACTTTACCCTCGTATTGTGAACTAGCTAAAGCAATTCATACGATTATATCTGACGATAAATTACGCCAAACGTTTTCGAGAAACTGTAGAGAAATCGTAAAATCTGAGTTTTCGTTAGAAACAGTGGTTACCAAATTAGAACAAGTTTATTTAAAAACTATCGAAAGTACTG
>CAZZFH010000128.1:0-6673 GCA_964653295.1 uncultured Candidatus Bathyarchaeia archaeon
GCATAGTCGAGGAAGCCAAACAAAGTCTCCAAAAAGGAAACAGCTTCGCTGTACGCCCCAAGGTTGTCGGTGAACACGAGTACAATAGCAGGGATGTTGCATATGAGGCTGGTTCAAGGGTCTTGGATGCGTTGAAGGATCGAGATATCAGGGTTGACTTGGATAACCCAGACATAACACTATATGCTGAGGTCAGAGACAAGGATGCATTCGTGTTCAGCAGCATCCAAAGAGGCGTACTCGGGCTACCCTACGGCACACAAGGAAAAGCCATCAGCCTATTCAGCGGAGGCATAGACAGCCCCGTAGCAGCATGGCTCCTAATGAAACGAGGGGTCAATGTTCTCCCATTGTTTATGGATCAACGCCCATTTGTCGGTGATAGCTATGTTGAGCGAGCCATTGAGAGTTTCAATCAGATAGCATCATACGTGCCAAGGTCTAGTTACAAGCTCTACGCCGCACCCATGGGCGACGTTATGCAACGCATCACAGAGAGCCCAGAGCCAAGATACATCTGCATAATGTGCAAAAGAAGCATGTACAGGATAGCAGAAAAGTTCGCTGAGAAGCACCACGCAATAGCCATAATCACAGGTGAGAGCCTTGGACAGGTTGCTAGCCAGACACTGAGCAACATGTATGTGCTTAGTTCAGCTATTGACCTGCCTATCTTGCGTCCAATCGTTGGCTTGGACAAGGTGGAGATAGAGGACATAGCCCGAGGTATCGGTTCATACAGTATCACAGCAAAATCCACTGATGGATGCACCGCTGTCCCAAAGGGACCAGCCACCAGAAGCAAGATAGATGTTATCGAGGAGCTTGAAGCTGGGCTAGGTTTGGTAGCTCTTTGTAGTGAGGCAGCGGATAATATCTCAGTGATCGCTGAAGGGTGAAAGAGTTAAACATACTCGTTCCCTGAATAGCAAGAGATAGATTTGTCAAAGATACCGAAAGAAGCATTCACCGGCGCACAAGAGATCGACTTCACCGAGGAAAAAGAATATTGGAATGAGTATCAACTTGAGGACGGGACCACCCTCAAGGTAAAACTGGTACTCAGGGGCGTAAAACGTCTAGATAAATACGAGCCAGACGGCACCCCAATCTACGCCATCAACAGCATGAACGTAGTAAGAGCAGTAAACGTACCCCCCGAACTCAAAGCCAAGCCCAAGAAATCCGAGATGAACCCCGTATAGTGAAACCGATGAAGCTCCGACTCATTGCCCACAGCCCCCATATAGAGACCATGATAGCCACCAGCATGCTCACCACCACAAGCGGAGCCATGCCCAGCACATTATACAACAGGTTATTGGCTAAGCCAGAGAAAGTAGCTGACATTGTGGGCAGGATCGAGGTTCAACACGGTAACATATTGGAACACAATAGGCTCGTCTGGAGACTGGAGGCTACAAGAGACGAGGTGCTATCCATCATGTTGGGGTCAAGGTTCTTCAACATCACGGAAGCCGGGGAAGACCAATGGGCTGTAAGCAGCAACCTGAGAACCCTAGTCGAGTATCATCAAGCTCACAGGGACGAGTTCAGTGAACTACTAGTTGAATCCATCAGAGAAGCAGCACCCCAGATCTACAGCTTCATCCGGAGGACCACTAAGTGAAAGCCGAACTCTTAACACATACACCTCTTAGTATGGTAGAGAAAGAGTTCCCAAACCTAGGCTGGAAGGAGCTATTGCCCCACCTTAACTATACCTTCGCGATAGAGAAGATCAGCCGGGCATGCACCCACCAGCTTGTGAGGCATAGAATCGCCAGCTTCAGCCAGCAGAGCCAACGATACATCACAGTAAAACGCCTCAACGAGAGAATAGTGACTCCCAAGACTATCTTAAATAACAAGGATTTTGAAACACTAATCAAACAAGCGAGCGAAGCCTACCAGAAACTAGTAGAACAGGAAATACCTAGAGAGGACGCCCGTTTCGTGTTACCCAACGCTGTGGAGAGCAGCCTTTTAATGACTATGGAGGGGAGATCACTGATGCATTTCCTCGGGTTGAGGACCTGTAACAGGGCTCAATGGGAGATCAGGGAGCTAGCGGATATGATGTTGGCCCAGCTTAGAGAGGTCGAGCCAAGTGTCTTTAACAAGGCTGGTCCATATTGTTATCAGCTGGGTTTCTGCCCAGAAGGTAGGCATACTTGCGGTAAGATGAATGAAGCCTTGGAGAGGTATAGCGTTTGAAGTTATTGTTGGATGAGATGTATAGCGGTCTCAAGGAGTATTTCGAGGAACGTGGCAAATGGTAAGGATATAACTGTTTGTAACACTCATAATAGATAAGGTACACAAATGAGGAGGGTTCCTCTTTGTATAAGTTTGCTTCACAGTCACAATCATATTATGACGTATGAAAGCAGCGACTGTGAAACATTTGTGAATAATGTTTACTAGGTTAAAATCTTAAGGGGGGAGTGATCAGTACGCACGCTTTATTCTGGAGTTTATATACGTAGAATCGTATTGATTAAGCATGAGGCATAATGAATGGGATATTTAAGTGGTAGTAGAAGAGAACTACCGATATATTTCATTGGACTCATTGTATTCGGAGTAATGGCCTCAGGATATCTTGATAGATATCCCTGGCTCATTTTAATCTTCGTTATCCTTTTGGTAATCGTATATCTAAAAATAAAACCATTCTCCGGCGTTCCTGATGAAATGGAGGCTTTACCTTCGTGAGATTCATTTAAAGTATGTACGCTTACGAATTTTGAAATTACGTTGAAATCAAATAATAAAATAATGCGCTTGCTACCGTACCTTCGACGGTTTATCCTTTTTCTTTTTCTTCCTATCTTCTCTTTCCTTTTTGGTCAATGGCTTTTTTTTCGATGACCGCATACCCATACTTTTCACCAGATACCAGATAAACTTCTACCGATAAAAGACTATTCCGCTTCCCACGCTGTATATAATTTTAATTTATACTTTATTATAATAGTTAAAAAAATATGCGAAAAATACGGCGAATAGTGCTCATCTATCAATCGTATCCATTTGGATCGTCACTCTTGATGTCTCGATCCCAATAATGGTGCTTCTTTCCCTCAACCAGCCATTTTTCCAGACCCATCTCATTGATTTCCCGTAGATTTTTCCTACATGCCTCAAGATGCAGTCCACCTAGGACTTGCTCGAGTTTCTCACAGATCTCGAAATCCTCACAGCTGTTACACGTTATATACCCGTGCTCGACGCAGCATTCACGTACAATACATTGGGATTCTCCACCATCAAGCTCTCTGCAGAATCTGGTGCAGTGGAGATTTTCCATGAACATCAGCATATCAATGAGGTTGTCATACTCTGATAGCTTTGAAGGGAATACGCTGAGGGCTGTCTTCTCAAACTCATACTTGTCTAAAACGTTCAAGAACTTGCTGGCAGCGTCAGCTATGACCCCTGTCCTGCCTAGGCAATCGCCGCAGTACAAGCCGCAGTAACCCAGATACTTCTTCTCAGCCATCAATAACCTTAGTTTCACTATTGGATAATATGGCTATCGAAAAAGAAGGTGAGCCTAATAGCTCTTGGGCTCTGGGTCACGATCCAGTGTACCACAGAGGCAGTGTATGCTTCCACTGTTTCTTGGCCTGATGAGGCTGTCTATGTGTACTTCTACTACCTCGATTCCCACTGACTCAAACCACTTAGTTGCCTTGGGGTACTGGTCGCTGATGATTATCTTACCCGGCTCCAAAACCACACCACAGTCTGGTCCCTTGGCAAAGCCACGTGTATCAATACTCACCAAGTCGTCTGGTGGCTTGATGAATTTCCAATCCATCTCCGCCTCCATCCAATCTGTTAGATAATGATCATAGTACTTTGCCTCACCAACAGTAGTATGCCGGTCAACCATGCTGTAATGTATGGTTCCCTTGCGTGTACCATAACCGGGACCCATCCTGATATCAACCTCAGGGTCTTGCTGCCAGATGATATTGGCGTACTGGTTTTGTCCTGACTCGTTCGCCCTCATCACACCGGGCTCTCTGGTATTTCCCCTTGGGAAGTGAACCTCTATGATGGCGTGTTTCTCGTCAAGCCAGCCACATGGTCCCCCCTCAACCATACCATTACCTGTGATCATACCAACAACAGGAATGCCATGCTCGGCTAACGTCTGATAGGTGGGCAGCTCCTCGCCTTTCCTGATGCTATCATACATCCTGAGGATAACATGCCCATAGACGGCTGCATGAGCAACATCATCACAGTAGATTGACTTCACAGTGTATGGAGGGTCCCATGGATCGGGTTTCCTTATGATAACCTCGACACCCTCTGCCTTGAAGGCATCCACAAGGGTTTCATGGTGCTCTACTAGCTCGTCTAGGTTGGGTTTTTCCATCATCCTCCAAGCCCTCCAGCTGGACTCGTTTGGTGGCCAAGGGGTAGGCTGTCCTACTGTGAGAAATTCTTTCCCGGGTCTGTGGAGGAGTACTGTGTTGAGTTTGCCTATCGTGGTGTTGGCTTTCCATCGTCTGCCCCAGTATTTGGGCATCTCTTCCTCGAACTCGCTGAGGACCTGTGGATGTAGCCTGTGGTATGTATCATGCAGGTCTTGGGCTGACATCTTGTATTGTTCTGTCTTCTTCTCTACGTTAGACAATATAATCACAGATACACTGTGCTTTCGATTTAAAACATAATCGAGAAGGGGCTACTGATATTGATGATAGTAGGGGTCTCGCTGGAAATGGGTCTTCCAGACCGCTTCCCCGTCTCTCACTACTTGTTTGCCCCTTGAGAAGACTTGCTCAACCCTCATCTTCTCGACACTATCCGAGATAACCATATCAGCATCATAACCCTCAGCGATCCTTCCCTTCAAGATGCCCAGTGCATTGGCAGGGTTTGTAGTCATTATCTTCAAGGCATCGCTGAAGCTGCAGACTCCGTTGTTTGCCATGTCCCTGATCTCACGCCTGTTGAGGTCAAGTGGCGAAATATAGCGTCCAACCTGGTTAAGGTTCTCGTCCCTGATTGGCTGGGGTACGTTTCCGTCGCTGCTCATGGTAAGGTTCTCCAGCACTGCTCCCATGTCCAGCATACGTTTGACAGCCAAGTCTGGTTTGAGCCCAGTCATGGTTCCTTCTTCTTTACGCATCAGGCTGCTGAGATCTACTATGCCACCCATCTTTGTGTACTCGATGGCTTGCTCTATCACATCCGGGTCTCTTCTATTGATGTGAGTAGGTATAACACGGGCTGGGTTGATACCAGTATTATCTATTAACTCAAATATCCTGTCCATCCGGGTTTTCTGTTTACCAACATGAACATGAAGCACGGCATGCTTGTTCGCGATACTGGACCCATACAGGAGCTCGGATGCTATGTTTGCAAGGTCTCTCCAAGTATGATGGTTTGTGGTGGGGTCACTGATGGCTGTTTTCAGCCCAATTACCTTGGGGATGAGGTAAACATCCTTCCTGATCTCCCCTGTAAGGGTTGGTGGAGGAATAACGAAGCTCCCAGTATACATGTATGTGCTTAGACCCATCATATCCAGCTCAAGAGTTTTGATATATAGGCTATGGAGGCTCCTGACGAAGCGGCTGCTACCAAGACACCCGACAAGTGTTGTGGTACCCGATTCGACTATGTCTTTCCATGCGATATCATGGGTTCTGCCCATGGGTCCTTGACCATCATCTGCTCCAATGAGATGAACGTGGTTGTCAATGAATCCCGGGTAGATTATCTTGCCCGATGCATCAATGGTCTCGCATGCAAAGTCATTGGGTAGTGAGATGTTTTCTTCTATCTTGATTATTTTCTCGCTGCAAATCAGTATATCTTTGATTCCTTTTTGCTCTGGGGCGTAGATTGTGCCATTTTTTATGAGTTTGAACATGCTTGATAGTGGGTTGTGGAAATTTAAAACACCATTTATACCTACTCCGTTTGCTTTTCTATCCCTGTTTATGCTTGTAATATGTATGTTAAAAACAGAGTAATAAAACATATAACAAACATGATGTCAATATTATGATGTTTTGATAATTAAGAAATACACCATAAATTGAAAATGTAGAAGAAATAAGTACGTAAGAATGGTAAACAATATAAATTCAACAATATAGTTTGTTGCATGTCGATTGAAAAACATGCAGAACATATTTGGAACTATTTTAATTCAATCGATAAAAACACTTATGGTGTAAAAATACCCTCAATTCCATTATTATATTTAGGTAACTATGAATCATATAAACAGTCTCCACTAAAAATATTGACTGTGGGAACAAATCCATCTGACAAAGAGTTTCCAACTCATAACGCATTTTGCAGATTTAAAGATGCAGAAAATCTATTATATAAAGAAAATATATCTGAAGAAGATGTTTTAACTTATCTAAAATCCTTAAACAGCTATTTTAATAGTAATAATGCCGAGTGGTTTGATCATTTTGAGCCCCTTCTCAACGGGTTGAATGCCAGTTTTTACTCTGATCACGTGAGTACCGTCCTTCATACATACATGTGCTCCCCCCTAACCACCCTGGAGCCATGGTCCAAGTATGAGAAAACAACCTCTCCACTGCTGTTCCATGATGTTGTATATCAAGGGTTGAAGATCTGGTTAGATTTCTTGGATACCCTAGCACCGGATATCGTGCTAACC
>CAZZFH010000129.1:0-6662 GCA_964653295.1 uncultured Candidatus Bathyarchaeia archaeon
GTTCTCTTCGGCTTCCTTGAATATCTCCCTTAGACGTTCCTCGGATTCTCCATAGAACTTGCTCATGATCTCGGGTCCTCCGATGTGATAGAAGTTAGCGTTTGTCTCGTTTGCTACCGCTTTGGCTAGTAGGGTCTTGCCTGTGCCTGGTGGGCCATGCAGGAGTACTCCTTTGGGGGCTTCTACTCCCAAGCGTTCGAATAGCTCTGGGTGTTTTAGGGGTAGCTCTATCATCTCGCGGACGCGGCTGATCTCCCTATCCAGCCCTCCGATGTCCTCGTAGGTTACCTTTGGTATGTTACCCTTTGCCTGTTTTGGTGCTTTTTCTGTGAATTGTACCTGGGTGCCTTTGTTTACAATTACTACGTCTGCTCTTGGCTCGACCTTTGTGATCATTAGGTCAACCCTGCGACCCATTATGTTGATGGTGATGGTGCTGCCCTGTGTGATTACCCTACCCTCAAGCAACTGACTCAGGTAGCCCTCTGCTCCAACTATGCGAAGTGGCTCTGTTGGGTATAACGTGAGGCTGGTGGCTTGTTTTGCCTCTACTCTGCGTATATTGACTCGTTCATCAATGCTTACCCCGGTGTTGCTTCTGATGTAGCCATCGATCCTGATCAAGCCCCTGCCGTATTCGACTGTCTGGCTTGGCCACACCTTGGCGTATGCCTTGCTTTTACCAGTGATCTCTATTACGTCGCCGCTCTGCCATCCCTGTTCTTGAATGATTTTGGGGTCTATTACGGCTATTCCTCTGCCGACTAGGTTCTGTGGAGCCTCTGCGACTCTCAGTGTTATTTCTGACAATTTTTTTCCTCTAAAATTTGATAAAAACTGGGTTAATTGACCCTGATGTCAACGCCATCTGGCTTGGGGGCTTCCAGCAGCCTCATTGTTACGTCCAGAATCCCGTTCTTGTAGGTCGCCTTGGCTGACTTGAAGTCAACCTTTGCGTTGATGGGTATCTCGGTCTCGATCTGTCTGGTCTCATGGCTCGCTGATAGCTGTAGCTTGTTCTGTGTCCCAGTTATCTTGATTGATTCCTTTGTGAATCCAGGCATCTCGACGATGACGCGTACCTTCATGTTCTGTGTGTCTATGTCCACCTGTGATAGTGGTTCGGGTATTTCTGGTACGTATGGCTGTGGCTTCAATGGGTTATCTGTTTCAGGTAGCCCTGTCCCCCATTCTCTTATGATTGGTTTTCCATCTGGTCCCGTTGTCATGCTGTAGCCGTAGCTCCATGACTGGGCATGTGGATCATCTTGGGTAAAGCCCATGTTTTTTAGCATTCTCTCGAATACCTTGTTTATGTCTTCGTCTCTTATCCATGCCATTTTATTATCTCGGGATTGTCTTTTACACCCCAATTAATAAAGTTTATGTCAAAATGTCACATATCTGACATATTTAGTGTTATTTTAACAAAGAATCAGGGATTTGAATGAAGTATAACCACATGTCATAAATTTTTATACTACGCTGAATAAATCAAGATACGATGTCAAGCAGACGGAGCTCAGTACAGGAAGCAGTCAGGGTCATCATAACCAAGAACCCATACCTCTACCGAGGACTCCGAATGCAGGTAATCAACTACAGCGCAGTCGCACGATACATCCAAGACCAAGTACAAGACATGGCTGGAAACAGTGTGGACCCCAACACCATAGTAACAGCTATAATGAGATTCAGCAGGGAAGCAAGCGAGGAAGAGCTGGCTAGACCAGAGAGCGCGTTATCTAGTGCAAGGTTTAACCTAGTAACCGATATCGTGGATGTTACTATTCGTATCAGTCCGCAGGATCAGGTAACCGTTTTAGAACAGTTGTTTGAGCTCCAGAAACGAGGCGCAAACATCAAGGTGCATCAATATCAGGGAAGCCTCAAGATAATCACTACCAGCCACGATATGCCTGAGTTTATGCAGGATCTGTGGCAGTATCAGCCGGTTATCCGTGAAGGATACGCTGAGCTAAACATTCAGTTGGCTCAGGAGACGAGCCGGTATGATCGGATTGCTATGCTGACTGACTTGCTCTTTAGGCATGGGGTGCATTTGGTGGATGCCTTCTTCAGTCAGACTGAGATCAGCCTCATAATTCATGAGGAAGATGCGTCGATGGCGTTTGAGGTATTGCTCAGTCAGAATCGTTAGCTTCTTTTTGGGAAGAGGAAGCGTAACCCATCATATATGCTGGTATACGGTACATGCCCTTCGTCTGGGAGGTATTTTAGCTCCCATCTGAGTCCCGTTGGGGCGTTTTCTGTAAGGTATTCTGTGAAGGCTGGCACTGTCTCTGTTACACGGGGATAGTCATCTTTTCCATAGATCATGTAGAGCCGGTTGTCATATTCCTTGGTCTGGAAACTCTTCTCAGCGAGCTCATAGATATAGTTCTCGCACCAACCTATCATTGGGCTTGAGGAGATAACCCCATTAAAGATCTCTGGGCGGTTCAATAAGGCATACAGTACGAATAATCCCGCATTACTGCCACCATATATCAGATTATAGTCTGTAGTACGGTATTCTGTGTTTATCATGGGTCTGAGTTCCCCGGTGATGAACTCTAGGAATTTATCTGCCTTGCCTGATTCCTCTTTTTCCTGTACTTCTACTGGTATCATATCCCGGTCCCTGATGGTGTTGTAAACCCCAACGATGATGAGTTCAGGGACCAGTTGCCACAGCCTCATAAACTGGACTGTGAACAGGTTCTTCTCATAGAATGGTGAAAAGTTGGCGTCCAGTATGTAGAGCACTGGGTACCTGTTTTCTGAGCCATGGTAGCTCTCTGGTAGGGTTATGACTATTTCTCGTTTCTCGTCCAGTATTTTGCTTTGGAGGGTGACTAGTTTTCCTATTTCTACCGAGACCATATCATGTAAAATGTGATTCATTGATATACAATTATTCATAGAGCCTTGTTGCCCACAGATTTTTTTAGCAAGCTACAACGGGTAGAGTGGTATGAGTGATAGGTGGGAGAAGCGGCTACCATTCTATTATGGCTGGGTCATCTTTGCTATCACTTTCTTCATCTACATGTTCATGTACGGTCTCAGGTATAGCGTTGGAATATTCTTTGAGCCAATAAGAAACGAGTTCGGCTGGACCAACGCCATGACCGCCAGCGGTGTAACCATATTCTTCTGGGTATATGCCTTCGCCGCGCCATTAGTGGGGCAACTAGCTAGAAGGATTGGTGTCCGCAAGACTGTCTTGCTTGGAGGGCTTTTCCTAGGAGGCGGTGGAGTTATCGTCTCTCAGATCACAGCGCTCTGGCAACTCTATATCGCTTGGGGAGTCATTGCTGCCATTGGGAGCGCCGCATTGTATATTGTGCCTACGATGGTGCTCAGCAAGTTCTTTCACAAGAAACGTGGTAGCACTGTTGGCTGGAGCAGTGTAGGGGTTTCAGCGGGTCAAGCTTTGATAATTCCTTGGATAGCGAGAATAATCCCAGAGTGGGGATGGCGCCCAAGCATGCTATTCCTCGGAATAATGGTGATCTGTACCACCAGCGTTATCGGTTTTCTCTTCCTACGGGAAGACCCAGAGGAACTTGGCATGTTCCCTGATGGAGCAGACAAGCCTCCTGAGGAGATGGATGATAATCTTGTGAAGTCTGATTGGGATATGCGGTCTGCGGCAGATAACCGGAGCTTCCGCTTGGTGGCTATTAGCTATTTCTTCTGTCTTGGTGGGATCATCAGTATAATGACTTTTGTTGTGCCCCATATGATCAATATTGGCATTTCGTCGGTTCAAGCCAGTGGAGCTTTTGGTGTTATCGGGGTTATGAGTGCGGTTGGCAGCATCCTGTTTGGAGTTTTCTCGGATCGATTTGGACGGAAATGGACCATTGTATCTACAACCGGGTTAATAGCGGTAGTCTTTGGGATTGCGACGATAATCCCCGCAAATATTCTTTTTCTCTACGCTTGGGCCGTTCTTTATGGGTTGAGTTATGGTGGCGCACCAGAGCAGTATGCAGCCATTATCACGGATTATTTCGGTAGGAGCCACAGCACCTCCTTGTTTGGGATGCTTACCCTTGTGGGTGGTATTGGTGGTGGCTTGTTCCCATTAATCGGTGGTTGGCTCGTGGATAAAACAGGCAACTATTATGCTACTCTGCTTTTCCTTGCGGCTGGTATGGCTCTCGCAGCTGGTACAGCGTTCATGGCTAAGGAGCCCAACGGGGAATAGAAAAAGGCACAATTGCAACACGATATGTAATCAAGAAGAGATTATTCCATGTCTCCAGACAGCCTCTCACGATGACAAATGCCCAAGGTATTTTTCATATGCACAAACCGAGATGAAAAGGTCTATGCGTTTCTGCAGCCGGGGCACCCCATGCTGCAGCCGGGTGCGCCACCGCCGCTGCTGGAGCCTGCTACTATCTTGTTTTTATCGTAGAGCTTGGTCCAGCAGTCCTGGCATACCCATTTTTTACCATGTTCCTTATGGGTCACCTCTCTGAGGCTCAGGTCTTCTTCTGTTTTATTGCATAGCTCACAGGTGTTCATATCCTGAACCAGTGAAAGGCAGCGTATATGTTGTTGGATCCGATGGGAGGACTTTTCCCATCCGGGGGTTTTCTTTACTTATGTTAGCTGAGTTGGTTGCCTTGATGGCGTCCATATTAACTGCCCTTAGCAGCGTCATGGCGACGAGGGGCATGAAGGACAGTAACCCGGATACGGCTAACCTGTTACTGACCGGTATCCAGACCTTGGTTCTTACTGGTATCCTGTTTCTGGATTTGCCTGAACTCAATTGGTCTGCCTTGATCTGGTTTGCATTGTCAGGGATTAGTGCCTCCTTTCTTGGACGGCTCCTCACATTGACCAGCTATAAGAGGATCGGGGTCTCGGCTGGCAGCGCCATAGTTGGGACAAGCCCAGTGATCACTACTCTACTAGCCATCTTATTCCTTGGTGAGCCCCTTGCCCTGCCTGTGGTTTTTGGTGCGATTCTTGTTGTATTGGGGATAGTGTCTCTCAATCTCAAGGATGGTCGATTATCAATAGAAATAGGCTCTGTGTATCTCCCCCTTCTAGGTTCCCTGTTTTTCGCGGTATCGAATATTATCAGGAAGATGGGTACTAATCTCCAGCCCCACGCGGTATTGGGGGCACAGTCAAGCACACTAGCAGGACTCATAGCCTTTATCGCCTATCTCAGCGTTAAGGGTGGGTTCAAGGATCTTAGGGTGAGTAAACAGAATATCAGCTGGCTTGCTGGTGCAGGGTTTGTGAATGCCTTTGCTTGGATCACACTCACTATGGCTATTAATTTGGGTAGGGTCTCTGTGGTCTCTTCCATTATCTATAGTTACCCTTTGTTCAGTGTCCTCTTATCGAGGGTGTTGCTGAGGGATGAGCCGCTTAACCGGTATATTGTAATCGGTAGCTTGTTGATTGTTTTGGGGGTTGCGGTGGTCTCGATCTTGGGGTAACTTCTAGGTGGGATTGATACCTGATTCGAGTTTATCCTCTTTGATCGATGCCCAAACCATCCGCTTTGTTGTGAAAGCATAAGCAATATTACCTTGAGGATCAACCGCTATCAATCCACCATTACCCTTGACCCTGACATGCATATAGCCAAGCGCCTTCTCTGCAGCCTCCTGAATATCCATCCCAGAGTCCATATAGGATAGGACCAGTTTGGCTAGGTTCACCTTTAGGATAGACTCTCCGTGACCTGTGGTGGATACGGCGCCTACCCGGTTATCCGCATAACCCCCAGACCCAATAATGGGTACATCACCGACCCTACCTACTCGTTTTCCAGTTACTCCGCCGGTGCTGGTTGCTGCCGCTAGGTTTCCCTCCGAGTCTAAGGCGACTGCTCCCACGGTATCGTGTCCAAAGGTCTCGCCAAATCTCTTCTCCTTGAGCCACTCATCTAATCCTCTCCGTGCCTCATCCGTTACCAGCTGGTCCTGTGTTATGCGCTCTACCCCGAATTCTTCGGCTAGTTTGTTGGCTCCTGCTCCGATCATCAATACGTGTGGGGTCTTCTCCATCACCAGTCTCGCCAACCTGATTGGGTATCTTACGTCTCTGAGACCCGCAACAGCCCCCGCCCCAAGGCTCCTCCCATCCATTATCAAAGCATCCATCTCCACGGTCCCATCCTCCGTGAGCACCGAGCCTATCCCGGCGTCGAATACTGGGTTATCCTCCAGGCTGTTGACTGCCGCTATCACGGCGTCCAGCGCCGAGCCATCTTTGAGTATGTTCCAGCCTTGTTTGGCTGCCTCCTCGACGCCCTTGATGTTTTCATCGATCTGCTCATCTGGGATGCCCCATGCACCCCCATGAACCACTATTACGGGTTTAACCATACACCAATAATTCATCCACTTGCATATGAAACCAATTAAAACACGTGATGAATGGGGAAAAAGTCAACCAATAGTCAATACTACGTGTGCAGCGGTTTTTGATTAAAATAAGCTGATGGGGGTTAGTCAATACTACCCCCACTGTTAGGTTAGGCGTGGCGTTGGACGAATCGTTCGATCCTGTCCATGGCGTCTTCCAGCATCATTCCCGGTTTGTGGGGGAACCAGCTCCGCATTTTCTGTGTGCTGAGGGGTCTTATCATGCTGAAGCGTACGTTGCCTTCCCCTGTGCCT
>CAZZFH010000130.1:0-6632 GCA_964653295.1 uncultured Candidatus Bathyarchaeia archaeon
AATAGTTTTACAGCATTGATAAATTTGAGTAAATACGAAATTAAAAAATAAATACTTAGGGTACTTACCCGATTGGAGATTAACAACCGGGGTAGAAAATATGAAAAACGACTCCCTTCAAAAAATAACTACTGATAAAGTAACCAAGGCTTATACACTGGCTTGGATTGGTGGGATGCCAATAGCTATCATCAATGGAAGTCTAAGAAACTTCGTATACTGACCATACATGACCGAACTTCTCGCCCACCAGTTGTCAAGCATCATAGGTATACTTCTTTTCGCAGGATACTTCTGGATACTAAACAAACGTTGGACAATAACAAGTACAAGACAGAGCTTTCAGACAGGCGTAAGCTGGCTAATCCTCACCATTCTCTTTGAGTTCGTGTTTGGACATTATGTTGTGGGTCATAGCTGGGAACACCTCCTAGCTGATTATAACATCTTAGCAGGTAGACTCTGGAGCCTAGTCCTATTATGGACCATAGTAGGACCATACATAATATACAAGATTGATCAAAAAAAATAATCAGACTGAGGTTCTAATAATAAGAACCTTTGTGATCTTCCATAATTTTATGAGAGAGTTTAATTGGATACCTCTTTGTGATTCCTCCAATATTAAATACTGAAAGATTGAATCTAAGACAACATATAGAAGATGACTTGGATCAACTTCGAGATATACTCCGCGACCCTGATGTAATGAAGTATTCAGGGCTAGATGTGAATGATTACCTGAAGAACGCTAATGCTGAGTTAGAGTGGTTCAAACAACTTGATAAAAGCGATAATGGAATACGCTGGATAATAGTGTTCAAGGATAAAAAGATGTATCTTGGTGACCTTGGTTTTCTCGATATTGACATAGTCAACAATAAAGCAGAAATAAGCTACAAATTGTCTAGCAAACAATGGAATAAGGGGATTATAACGGAAGCACTTAGAGCAGTTTTATCTTATGGCTTTAATGAACTTGGACTAAACAAGATAACAGCACAAGTTCACCATTGTAATGGTGCATCCCATAGTGTACTCAGGAAACTTGGGTTTATTATGGAAGGTACACTAAGGAAACACGAGTATATCTATGGAAAATTTGTAGATGTACGGTTATTTGGTCTATTAAAAAAAGATTATTTACATCACCCTAAACCATTCTAACCTCTATGGCCTTTAATGGTTCATGGATTCGAATCCCTCCCCCGCACCTATTAGCTAACACTACAGAGTCGCGATTTCCGTTAATATCTGTTTTTTGGGAGGAGGAGTATTAAAAATTCAGTGACATGTTCTAAAATCTTATGTATAAAAAATCTCTTTCGCTGGATAATTGTCTTGAGAACGAGGTTAACTTGTTCTGGAGAAGGGGATACTCCAATGACTGCGCTTCTTATTTGATATCCAGATACCCCCCATATTTTTAACATGCTCATTCATCTTAGGCCAGTCTAGTCTCGACAATACCCGTGGGCTTATAGTGATATAACCGGAGTCCTGATACAAAACCGTGACATGAGACAGGAGACCTTGAGGTAAGAGTTTTCGTACCTCTGAACATACGAGCATTGAACTGGGCTCATTTTGGCTTGTTTCCATGTTTTGATTCATCATAGTTCACCGTCATAGGGATTATGGTTTCACACTTGTATGGGTTTATCAATTTACAGATGGTATGCCTGTTAGACAGGTACGGGCACTTGCGGTGATTTGGGGGACTTTCCACTTATTAGTGATAATCCCGTTACGCTTCAAAGTTTTCTTGACGCTAGCAGGCAGATCCCGTATCGCGTCACCCTCGCTTTCAGCCTTGAGTATATTCCTAAGCTCAGGTCCATAAAAACTCATCATGTTGCTGAAGGTCTTCTCCTTAAAAGTCATCCCAGTCATGCGCTGGAACCTCTCACCGGGCAAATTGGCGGTTAATTGTTTCCTCACCTGGACCTGTTCCTCAGCGTAGCTGTACGCCTGCTTAAGCTCAGAGTCCCTGTTACGCCGCATTCTCTTCAGGTCTCCTTTTATGACCCAAATGGGAACATCTAATTTTGTAGCGATCTTTGAGTATCCAAAGCCTTTGTTTATTCCATCGATAATGTCTATGCGACGCGTCTCTTGTTCCTGAATATTGCTTGTCATTATTTTCTTCTCCTTTAATTTTAATCCGTTAGCTAAAATACGGTAATCATCTTTGTTCCGCATGCGTTCTTTAGGTTAATACATTTATCTTGTACCGTATGCGGTGGGGGATCTGCCCTGTTACTTGTTTGGCGCTGCCCTCTTTGAGGGTCTCTCGTTTACCTTGTTTCGGGGGCTATCCATGTTTTTATGGCTTCTTCTACTGCTCTGGATAGGTCACCTTTTTTTCCCCCGAATACTTCGATGGATTTGAGTCTTAGCTCCTTCTCCAGTTCATCTGAGAGTATCGCGCTAATTCTTCCTATTTCTATCACCTGTAATTTTTTTTGTGTGAGCACGCGCTAAGTTTTTTTCCAGTAAGCAAAGTGTCTTATGTCTTCACATGTTATTTTTCTTGTTTTCATCTTTGTTTCACCTTGCGTATCCACATTATAACATATGTACTTATCCACTTATAAGGTTATTGGTTTAAGCGTTTATGTGTTTAAGTACATATACGCTTATGTGTTAAAGATGTAAGTCCATCCGCCCGTTCTATGTTAAATTAATTATGTAATTTGCCTCGTCGGGATTCTAATAATGACAGAGTCATCGTAAATCTCCGATCTTATAGATATATCAAGGAGAGTAATAAACATGGATTCCATGAAACTATTAATGAATAAACTCCATTTTTTACCAAACATATGCTGTAAATTGAATACATATTCAGTGCCGTTTTTGTATGTATTGCACCGGAACCAACCACTGTAACGGTCATAGACCTCTTCTATCAGATAATTAACTGACTCAAAGTCCAGGGGTAGGCCCCGGTTTGCGACCCCTTCCCTGACGCTTGTGGCTCCAACCATTTTACCGAAATTTGTTATTTCATCCTCGGATAACATTTCTAGGATGGGTGAGAATATTTTAAACTCAACATTGACGTTTTGAGAATGATTGAAAAATCTTTGCGCGATTGTGTATCTTCGCACTATTTGATTCAGCAATTGGCTGACAGTGATTGATTGTTTGTTTGCTTCTTCCTTTAGAATATCATCCCAATCCGTATTCAATCTGAAGGTTCTAACCGTTGTTTCAATCCTCTCATCATCCGACAACAAAAAACGCCTCCAATATATGTAAGATATGAACAAACATTAGAGATAAAATTATCGGAAAAGTAGCGCTATGACGTTAGTTGGATCGTGAAGATGCATAGTAGCTGTTCCGAATTGAATAGGTCTTAGGCGCGTGTGCTGATTCTTAAAGAGGATACATAAGCAAAAGAAGTATACATATGAATACAAAGATAACAGAAAATACCATCATTATATATCCCGTAGCCTCAGGAAACAATATTAATGGTAAGTGTGGAGAAGGAGAGTAGGCCCATCGAGACTCTGCGGTCAGCGCGGAGGTTTAAGGATGCGCCGGGCAGGAATCTGATTGATGCTGCAGTTGCGGCGTTGTTCAAGGTGTGCCAAGCAGATAATGAAAAAAACTGGCTCAAGTAGCTAATACAGCAGACACCATCAGGATAAGGTTATGTTATTTAGAGATTTTGTCTTTCATTAATCCAAATGGTGAACAGGTGGACACCTGGGGAGATTTGTTTGATGGATGGGGGAGATTTTATAGATGTTGGAGACGTTAAAATATTTATTGCGTATTTATGGTGTGTGGTTTTTTATTAGAACTTTTTCGATTCTTTTTTCTATTCCATTTAGTCTCGATGTGAATAATTCATTAAATTCCTCTAAATCATATAGATTAATGTTGCTCTCTTCGTATCCGTTTAGATTAGATAGTAGTCTTAAGGCTCCGCCATATAATTGACCTATTATGGCGCTTTTTTCACTTTCAATGGATCCATTTTTTTTAATATTTGCCCACATTTCCACGTAATTGGCTATTATTTTATTTTCAACGTATTTATCTAGGTATTGTTGGATCATTCCAATTATTTCAGAATCCAATACTTCTCGTTTATCGTATCAATTACCAAGGATATTAACCCTAGCTTTTATCTGTAGTAAAAAGATAAAGTTGTTTATTTGATAGTTTAATGTATACATTTGCTTACTCACGTTTATATTCGGAAAAATTAAACAAAGTACAGGTGCGGGTGTGGGGCATAGCATATGATTGGTAAGATGAGTTCAGTGCCTTTAAGCTTCATTATAGTGTTTTTAGTGGAGGCTACTGGTATTGTTCTCATCGAAGCCAACAATGTTGGACTTGAGTTCATAATTTTTGCCTCTGCCTATGTCTTCTGTATAACTGGCCTCTATGTGATTTATCGGGTTCTAACGAATATGCGGAGTTGGTGAGTGGTATGTATATGGATGAAGAAGTTAAGACATTGAAGGATGATTCAGAGCATTATCTGGCCAATCTGAGGAAACATCACGATGAATTGATGTTGGGTAGTATTCCAAGTGAAAAGTTAGGCGAATATATAGAGCTAGTGAAATTTTTCTCGTTTATTGAGTCGGAGATTAGAGGCATGAGGCATCAGTTGAATGTCGAGGTTTTTAACGCTAATTTTCGGTCGATGGTTGAGAGTAGGCAATTTGAGGATAGCGTGTTTGTGGCTGGATCATAGCCTACCAATATACATTTGCCCGGATTTTTGGTTATAGTATTCTGTTGAACCTTAATGTGGGCACACTGTATCTCTTGTTGTGTCGAGTCGTTTGCTTGAGCCTATATACCCTAACCTTCTATAATTGAAAAATACTTGTTCACACATGGAAGAGACCACCGACTATAATGGCCCAAAACCTCGATTACAAGGGTATCTCTCAAACCATGAATCAGCTGAAAAAGTAGTCTCTATATCCACTGAGCCATCTCCTGTCTACATTGAGGAGGCGAGGGACTCAAACAGACTTAACTTCGACTTTACATTAACTGGGTTAACAAACAAGAGACTCATCATCAAGTTCATCAAGGCTGCTGTTTACGATGAACTGGACAACCTGGTTACGTTTAGGCATCTTAACCACAACGCTGTTGGGACACCCGGAATACAGACTATTGGAAAATACGAGATCCATGGCAAGGAAACCATTGACATCTTTAACCCGTTTCACAGCTTCCCAAAAATCATTCCCTTGTATAAGCTCCGTTACATGTTCACGTTCCTCGACCCAGAGACAGGGACCGAGTACTACTATGGGAACCATATCATACGACCAACAATATACCATCAAAAAGTAAGGTTAACTATCCCAGTCAAAGGAATGATAACAATCCTAGATGGTCACGACTACTATTCGCATCACCGTAGATTCAGCATGAGCCTTGTTAGAAACATCACCAACAACGCCTTCTGGTCAAACTTTAGCAGGTACTCAATTGACCTAACCCTCCTTGGAATGGATGGCAACACGAGAAATATGACGCCCCAAGAGTATCCAAGTAACTATGATTTTCACTTCACTGACATCACCAAGTTTTACACCCATGAAGCCGAGGTCTATGCTCCCGCAGATGGAGTAGTGGTCGATGTTGTTGATGATCTCGATGATCTGTATGATTCCAAGTTTGACTTTGAACGGGCTATAGAGGAGAACAGGATCAGGGACCTAGCTGGTAACTATGTTATCATCAAGCATAATGAGTCTGAGTACAGCCACCTGTTTCATCTACTCAAGAAAAGTATTCAAGTCTCTGTTGGGGACTCTGTGTCTGTAGGTCAAAGGATCGCTAGGATTGGTTTCAGTGGGGCATCTACTACTTATTCTCATCTTCATTATCAGCTTCTAGATGGGGTGGATTTTTTAATCTCCAACCCGCTTCCATGCAGGTTTTCTGATGTATTATTGCTGAATGGAAAGGATTCTATTCGATATGAGACAGCATGCATTGATACGGGGGATATTTTTTACCAGGAATGAGCACTTTAGATGAGAGTATTGGGACCAATAGAATTATTGTTTTAGAGTGGAGAGAGTCGAGTTTCTGGGTTTATGTCTTTTATTGGTACCAATAGAAGCAGGTAGCCTCTGAATTGGGAAGCACCCGGTTTCTAAACCTCCGCTTTTTATTGGTACCAATAGAATTGTGAGAGCCGGGTTTTTGGAAACTATCATGCATTGGTACCAATAGGATTTGGGTTGTCGCTGAAGAGAGGAAGTCTGGGTTTCAGGATACATTTCCCGTATTGGTACCAATAGACGGGTATGACTCGCAGACACCGAATATTCGAATCAGAAGTATCCCCAACGATGAGAGCAATACACCAGAGACTCGATACCATAAACAGTTCTGATGAGGTTACCAATGAGAAAATCCAGTTATTCAAACTATTATGGAGAATGCATCAACACAGAACAGGACCACCCCACTACCCAGATATAACAAGAGACGAAATAGACAAACTGCTAGACTACACCAGAAACATACTTGAATACTAAAAATATTCTGATGCTATCTGTGAGGTAAAATTCTTAATACAGGGACAAGGGTTTCGGTACTCTATGAAGTCTAACAGCCTTGTCCCCGAG
>CAZZFH010000131.1:0-6603 GCA_964653295.1 uncultured Candidatus Bathyarchaeia archaeon
ACCATATAGGGATGCTCATGGATCTCCATACCCAGCCCATGCCCAAGCCGATGAATAAAATACGGACCAAAACCAGCATCATCAATGACCTTCCTAGCAGCAACATCAATAGACTCACACGAGACACCGGGTCGAGTCGCAGCAAGAGAAGCCCTGTTAGCCTCAAGCACAGTCTCATAGATCTCACGTTGTCTACCGGTAGGCTCATCGCCATAGAAGACGGTTCTCGTACAGTCACTCCAGTAGCCCTTGTACAAGCCTCCCATATCCACAAGTACAAACTCCCCCGGCTTGAGCTTCCTATCACCTGCAGAACCATGAGGCAGCGCTGCGCGTTCACCAAACAAGACCCCTGCAAACGCCCTGCTGGCGCCCCTCTTCTGCATACCATTAACCATTAATGCCTGTAGTTCCCGTTCGGTCATGCCTGTGTGGAGTTGGGCAAAGGCTTCCTCCATAGCCTTATCACTGAGTCTACAAGCTTCCTCGATGAGTTTGACCTCATCATCTGTCTTTACCATACGGACATAGCCAAGATGCATCCCCACATCAACCAGCTCTGCGTCTGGCATCAACTCCTTGAGCCCATTTACCCAGCCCCAAGGAGCCTCAATCGGTATGCCCAGTTTACCTGCACCATACCCAGCCTCAGTTAATTTATTGGCGAGAAGCTTCACCGGGTCTTCGTGCTCATCCCAGATCTCCACCCGTTTGAACCATGGCTCCAATCCTCTGAGCTCCCCCTCAAGCTTATTGACAACGAAAAAAGGCTCACCATCCACAGGAATAACAGCAGCAGCGAGACGCTCACTCAGCCCAATGGGAAACCCAGTATAGTAGGCTATGTTAGCCCCTGGGAAGAGAAGCAGTACATCGACACCGTCTCCTTGTAGCAATTCTAGTACTTGCATGCATCTTGTCTTCTGGAAATTACTCAACTCAATCACAGAGAAAACAGGGGTTGTGGGCTTTAACGTCTCCGGCAACCTGTAGTATTGACTATATGTTGAACCAATAGTATTGACTACAAGTTGAATAAAAAAAAGAAATTAGAGAGAATCGATGAAGCTTTGCATCTCTGCGTTTACATCGAGACCATCAAGGTTTACCTTTGCCTTGGTCTGGCCCATTGGGGTCCACTCGGTTGTCTCGTACTCGACTTTTTTCTTTAATACAAGCTCTGATAGTTTTTCTTTGGCTTTCTGACCTTCGGGTGTGGTCATATCGGGTTTTTCCACGCCGTCAAGTACGATGATTGCATCGGTTCTTAGACGGAAGCTTGTTCCGTCGATGATCTCGACTGGTGTTGCTCTCTTTAGTGACATTATTGATCTCCAGTTTTCCTGAGAAATCGATTAAAAAGCTTACTATCTATGATATAGAGAATAATTATCGATTTTCATTTCCACCTAACAGCATACATGTGATAAATTCAACTGGTTATGAGATGCAGACGATGTTAAGGAGAGGTTTCGCCTGAATATAGGCAAAACCAAGCAAGAAATCATCCGAGAAGCACAGGAACCAACCTCATAGTTGGAAAACTGGTTTATACGGATTCGACGCATCTCTTTCTTTGATGAGCAAGAGACCCAGCTACGAGCAGATCGTGGCAGCTGCCCTAGAGGTATTCGAGCAGTATGATACAGCGATCACCCTGCGTCAGCTGTATTACCGCTTGGTGGCTAAGCGGCTCATCCCAAACACTATAAACAGCTACAAACGGCTCAGTCGCATCATGGTCAGGGCAAGGGAACAAGAGGATGTGCCTGTAAACTGTTTGGAGGATCGTAGCCGTAGGATTCTCGGTAGGGGCGATACTGGGTATGATTCAGCGGAGAATTATTTGAAGCAGAAGTTGAGTGGGCTTCAGGATAGCTGGAAGGGTTTCAGTATGCCCATGTGGGAAGATCAACCTGTCTATCTATTGATAAGCCTCGAGAAGGATGCGCTAAGCAGATTGGTAAGCCGCATTGGTAACATGTACTCTGTGCGAACCTTCCCTACCAGGGGCTACCCCAGCTTCAGCTATGTCCAGACCATGGCCAACTATATGCAGACAAGACTCGATGGAAAACATACTATCGTGCTCTATTTTGGTGATTTTGACCCCAGCGGTATAGATATTGAGCGAGACCTTGAGGATCGTTTAGGCAGGTATGGGGCGACTGACTTTAAGGTGAATCGTATTGCGCTCACTGCGGACCAGATCAAGCAGCATAATCTTCCACCGATGCCTGTGAAGCGTAGTGATGCTCGTGCTGAGGGTTTCTTGGCTGAACATGGGGATAAATCGGTTGAGCTGGATGCGTTGGACCCTAACCTTCTCCAGAAGACAGTTGAGAAGGCGATACGTGGAAACATTAATGTCCGAAGATGGAACGCGAGGGTGCGAAAGATCGAGGAACTCCAGAGCTGGATCAAGGGCAAGCTTGAGGATATTGAGAAGGTTATAGATGATGAGATAGAGGCGCTAGAGGACGCCTAGTTTCCCCAACTCCTTCTTGAGGACTTCTCGTTCAGCATCAGTCATACCCCTTAATGGAGCCCTTGGGACACCAGCATCTACTCCCCTCAGCCGTAAAGCCTCATAGTGAGGCGCCAAGGGTGGCTTCTGGAGTTTGCTCCTGAGTACATTGATATCGAACTGTTTTTGTTTGGCTGCTTCTTGGTCGCCTGATTTGATGGCTTTGAGGAAATCAGAGTATACATCAGGGAACCCGTTGGCGTACCCAGTGATGGCTCCCCTAGCGCCCATAACCATTGCTGGATAGATGTAGCTGTCTGTTCCGCATATCACCGTGAAATCTTCGGGTAGTACCCTGAGGTAATCGAGTACGTTGATGAAGTCTCGGCTGCTGTCCTTGACACCCTTGATGTTTGGTACCTCGATGAGTTTCAGCATCATACTCGGGGTTACGGCGTTCAATGCCTGCCTTGGAATATTATAGATGTAGACCGGAAGCTTGGTCGCGCCAGCGATGGCTTCAAAGTGAGTTATTATGCTCTCCTCGTCTGGCTTCATAAAATAAGGAGGAACCGCACCAACCGCGTCCACCCCAGCCTTCTCGGCTTCCCTAGCCAAGGTGACTGCTTCCTCTGTGCTTGATGCTCCTACGTGTGCGAGGAGCTTGACTCTACCCTTGGCTGCCTTGGTTGATAGTTTAAACATCTCTATCCGCTGATCTGTCCGCATCACGGTGCCCAACCCAGCGGTTCCGCAGAGGAACAAACCATCCACGCCTCCCTTGACTTGGAAGTCGATGAGGGGCTTGATTGATTCAATCTTGAGTTCTCCCTTTTCTGTGAAAGGGGTTACGAGGGCTGTTATAATCCCTGATAGTGACTCCATCTCTATTCACAATCATAGGGGTTGAATTGGCTGTTATTCTTTGTGCCAAATCTTATCACCGAAAAAGGTGCATCTTGGATGAGAAACATGAGCACAGATGTAATAAGCCTCGGGGAACCCATGGTAGAGTTCTGCGCCACAGACACAGGGAGACTCAGCAAGGTACCCTTGTTCAAGCGGGGATGGGGAGGAGACACCAGCAACTTTGCTGTATCAGCAGCCCGCCAAGGACTCAACGTTGCTCATATTTGTAGGCTGGGTGGTGATGAGTTTGGGAGGAGCTTCCTCGACCTGTGGAAAGAGGAGGGCATGGATAACAGTCATGTAATCGATGAGGAGGATGCTTGGACCGCCATCTATATCATCAGCCTCATGGAGGGAGGAGGACACGACTTCACTTATTATCGCGCTGGATCGGCTGCAAGCAGATACTGTGCAGATGATCTCGACCTAGAATACATGTCCAAGACCAAATTCTTCCATACCAGCGGCATCAGCCTAGCCATCAGCAAGACCGTACGTGAAGCAGCCCTCAAGGCACAAACCCATGTGAGAGAGAACGGTGGCTTCAACAGCTTCGACATCAACATGAGGACCAAGCTCTGGGATTTGGAGACTGCCCGAGAGAGTCTCGCTGAGGCTTTCAAGGTATCTGATGTGGTATTCGCAAGCATGGAGGACATGAACACCCTATATGGGATCAATAAGCCCGAGAAAGCAGCAGAGCATCTCCGGGGGTTAGGTGTGGAAACCGTTGTGGTGAAGCATGGCGGAAAAGGCTGTTATGTCTCTACTGATGAACGGAGCTTCACCATGCCGGGATACAAGATTGATGTGGTTGATACTACTGGTTCGGGTGATGCCTTTGATGGGGCGTGGATAAAAGGAGTAGAGATGGGGTGGGAGCTAGAGCGGATAGCTAGCTATAGTAACGCTGTTGGGGCTCTAACTGCAACTGGGCTTGGGGCTGTAGCGCCTATACCGAGATATGATGAGGCTTTGAGGCTGATTAAGGAGCAGGATGGAGTATGGTAGCCCCAGATATATTGAAGGCACGGATAAGCCGGGTTATAGCGGCTACTCGTTTTCCATTTGTGGGTCAGGATGACTGGGATGAGACACGGACTACGATAGCCAATGATCCCAGTGATCCAGAGTGGGCTTTTGAGACACCTGAGGGGCTGCTTGCTCCGAGTGTTGTGGTGTTGAACGCTGATGGCTCTGTTCGGGAATGCGGAGAAGTAGAGCTAGAAACAGAGTATACCTTGGATCATGTGGAACGGTGGCGTACCATGAGCAGGCTGACTGGCCCTGGTGAGAAGTTTAAGAAGTTCTTCCTCTATGTGCCTGAGGGCGCTGAGGATGAGGCGTTGAGACTCTTAGAGGAGAATAGTATCGAGTATGCTGGGCTCAGGACATGGGGCTTGGATAACTGGAACATTGTATTGAAGCCCATCAAGACCCCGGATATGGTCAAGGATCATCGGTGAGTGTATCGAGCCGAACATACATTTTCTTTTAACACGATTTGCCCGAAAATCAAGCATATCGGGTGAGATTCGATGAATAGGAGAGGATTAACAGGGTTAGAGACTGCCATCATATTGGTGGCTTTCGTGATTACTGCTTCAGCGTTTTCCTTCGTTGTATTGAATATGGGGATGATGTCAGCGGACCAAGCGCAATCAGTGATAAGCAGCAGCATCGATGAGTCCAGCGCAGCCATAATGATGGACACAGATATCATAGGAACATTCGATAACACAACTGGAGCCCAGAGCACTATCTGTTTGACCAAGGCAACCTTCTACATCAGGCTTAGCCAGGGAGGCACACCCATCGATATGGATGACAGCAATGTTGTTATCACCTATACCAATCCAAGGTGCCACAAATCGGTATATGATACCAATGGCACCATCACCACAATCACAGCAGTTACCGGTGACAGTGACTCGATGCTTGAGGTTGGTGAGAAATTCAAGGTGGTGATAGACTTTACCCAGATCGATAAATCAACGGTTGATCCGGTACAAGCAGACATGAATAACGTCTATACGCATCCATACGAGGAGCTACGGATCGAGATACAGCCAAGCGGTGGAGCCAGATTCACTACTGAGCGGGTTATCCCACAGGTCTCAAACATAGTGATGGGCTTCTAACCCATTTTATCATAACGTACCCATTTCTCTGAATCAAGATCATAGAACCAAGCCTTCCTAGGGTTATCTGTTGCCAGTCTCTTTAATGCTAATAGTTTCTCGGCGGAGTCTCTGTCTGGGAATTCAATGGTTCCATCTGAGCCGGATACCAGCCCGACAGCAGCAGGGCAATTCATATCGACGCCCAGTAGTACACCTCCCTCTGGATCAGGGTCTAGACTGAAGGGATACTGTCTACATGAGGCTGGACGTTCCATGTATTTGCTGCATATGTCATCTTTGAGGTTTGGGCAATCCATTGTGGTTAAGTGGTAAGCTAATATCTTGAACCGGGGATCATATGGGCGTTTACCAAAGCCAAAGTATGGTCTCACATTATCCTCTGGGAAATGTATTATTTCCTCTGGGAGAAGGGTCAATCCTCTAAGTATCCCACTGTCCTTGAAGACTAGATCTCTGCAGCATTTTCCGCATCTTCGGCAGGTGAAACTCATGGTATCCACTCAGAATACTACGGTCTTGGGTGGATAGGGATAGCTTCTTTTACTATGAGTATAGCCAAGCTCAACGATTTGCTCAGTGAACCTAATGACCGCCTTTCCGGGATTCACCACTAGAACCCCATTAAAGTGTGTGTCTAGCTCTTCTTGGAGTCTTTCACTGTGGTCGTTTAACGCCATACAGCCGAAACAAATTGCATCAGCCCTATCCTCAACCGCCTTGGTAGCAGTCTCAAGGGTTTTCATGAAGCCACTGGGTTCACGGAGTGCTAAGACCGGGAGATCTACAGGGTATATTCCGCTGCATCGTGTGGTGAGCCCTAGGTCTCGCACCTGTTTCTCGGCTACCCGCATCATGTGGTGCAACTGGATTATTAAAGCGAATTTATCGACAAGCATGGAAGCCAGATACATGGAAGCCATACCCGGAGACATCACCGGGATACCCACAAGGTTTCTAGCAGCATCCAGAGAAGGATCATGCCCACCCCAGATAATCACGGCATCGGCGCCCTCCTCCTCGCTACGTTTTGCCCGTTCTAGTATGCCCGGTGCTGCGAGCTCCATTTCGGGTAAGGAGTCTACT
>CAZZFH010000132.1:0-6599 GCA_964653295.1 uncultured Candidatus Bathyarchaeia archaeon
GAAGGTGTGGAGGGTGAGGCTACTGAGGAGAATCATAAGGGCTGGATCGAGATCAGCAGTATGATGTTCAGTGTTCATGAGCCCGAGGGCGGCGCTACTGGTCAGTCCCGTAGGCGTGCCAGTGTTGTGGTGGAGGACTTGGAGATGACTAAGGAGATCGATAAGTCTAGTCCTAAGATCGCTGAGGCGGTGTGTGAGGGTAAGACTTTTGATACCTTGGATATCGAGGTTTCGTATACTAGTTCTGATAGTTCTCGTGTTTTTGTCCGTTATGAGTTGAAGAACGTGATGATCAAGAGTTACCGGCATGAGACTAACGTTGAGGATGTTAAATTATTGGATACCTTCACCCTCAGCTATGAGGGCATCACCATGACTTACACGGAGTATGATGAACAGGGAAACAAGAAAGGCGACACCGAGTGGACATACGTGAATCAGGAGTAGCGGCTTCTATTCTTCTTTTTTTTACCAGTTTGATAGTTGGGGTTTTTGTCTTTTTATTATGAGCCATGTTGGGATGGCTATGATGATTATCCATAGTAGCCATTGATACTGGTCGAGGTATCCGTTGGCTATGAGGGCTAGTAGGATGATGACTAGGAATATTAGGGGGATTTCCCTTGGCTTGATGGCGTATTGACTCAATTTATTCTTCATTGAAGATTCCAGTGATGAGTTATTATGGTTTTCTGGAGTTATTTGATTTTATCGACGAGACCTCTATCTGGATAAAACATTCATGTCTTTCTTATTAATTGACTCAAATATGGTGATAATATTTCTTTGAGAGCAAATTCTGAAATAGCGATCACAGCATCCGAGGCACCATAAGACAACTGTAAGGAATCTCCCCGTTTTACTGCACCACAGCTAAAAACCACGTTGGGCACAAGCCCTTGACGCTCGTACTCCATACTAGGCTCAAGGATGGGAGCCACTGCTCTATAAATAATTTTCAGAGGATCATCTCTATCCAATAAGAGGGCCCCCAATCTGTACACCCGGTTTTTGTCCACCCCATGATATATCTGTAACCAGCCTTCATCAATCTCAATGGGCGGACCAGCAATACCTACCTTAACACAATCCCACATATCTCTCCTTGGACTCATTACTATCTTCGAGTCAAACCATGACTTCATGTCATGTGAGTAGGCTATACATAGATTGGGGTCGATTCTATGAAACATAACGTATTTATTATCGATTTTTCTGGGAAATAAGGCGGCGTTTTTATTGGTTTCTCCAGGGAAGGGGTAGATCCTTTCACCCCACAGCCATCTTTTGTTCAGTAAGTCTTCCACTTTTAATGTCGTTATCCCTATCTGAGGTATATGCGAGAAGGCTGTATAAGTCATGACACACATATCACCTATCACGGTTACCCTCGGATCCTCGACTCCCCTCACTTCTTCAGGGGTCAAGGGCTCAAACACTGGGTAAGGTAGCCTTTCCTCGATAATACATCCATCCGTGGAACAAGCGTAACCTAGCCTAGAAACCATGTCGTCTCCCATGGCCCTGTAAAAATAATGAATTTTATCTTCAAGCATAAACATGGCGGGATTAAATACATATCTGGATTCCCAAGGATGCTCAGCTACAGGTCTCAGGATAGGGTTGCCCTCAAATCGAGCCATAGCCGATAAGCTATATTATCCTTAATAAAATGATGTTTATGAAATCAGATATTTCACTGGGTTCCAGTGTTTATGGATAAGTCAGCTAGGAGATACGATATTGTTGACTCTGCCCCCTTGTTCTGGTTTAACCCATTTACTGTCAAGCCATCAAAACAGGTGAAATTATACTTATCTACGAGGGTTAAACCAGATGAATTACTTCCATGGAACCAATGGAACGCCTTATGAGCGTAATCCATATACCTTTTCTCCTTCAATACTCTGTTCGCGGTCATACAGGCTTCAACCATGCAGGAAGCCTCGATGGGCTGTTGGTCATAAAAAGCCCTATCCCCCTCTTTCCTGTACCATCCATTTGTACCTATAGGGTGGAAGACCCCGTTAACGAATTGGGTTTCAATGAGAAAATCCAGCGACTCTTTACCAATCCTTATCAAATATTCGTCTTCTAGTAAAACACCCGATTCAAGCAAAGCCTGAGGGAGCCTTGGGTTAGCATAGGTCACATAGTTTTCAAACCAAGTCCAACCTGGCTTAGCGTTATCACCATATCTGTCTACTAGGAAGTCTGTGAACTGTACAATGTCTTTTTGCAGGTTACTGTCCTGTGGGTATGCTTTTCCATACTCGCATAATCCGAGGAGAGCGAAGGCTCTTCCTCGCGGAGAAGAAAAGCCTCTTGCCTTAGGGAGACTCTCGTCGAATAGAAGTCTAGAGAGCTGCTTTAGCATTCGTGGAGCCCCAGAGTTTATGGTTACACCAGTCGCCCAGAGGGCGTGCCCTACGCTGTCTTCTGTGCCCTCCTCGTCAAGGTATCTCCTGTCGTAGCTGAGGAGGTTATGGAAACCAGCGCTATTGATATGCATGAAAAGCAGAAACTCTAGATATTTCTTTGCGAGACCTAGGGATTTGCTTCCTCCATATATCTGATGGTGTCTTATAGCCGCTATGAGGGCTCTGGAGTTATCGTCAGTGCAGTAGCCATGTCTTCGATCAATAACACCAAACTTTGAGTGCTGAAGGATGCCGGTCTCATCAGTGAAAAGGTTGATGCCTGTAAGCTTGTGTTCACCAGTGTCTTTCATGATCTCACATTCCAAGGGCTTTGTAGAACTCGTTGATGTAGCTCATCGCAACATTGGGCCATATCTTGTCCCGGGTATACGCATATGCATGTCTCTCGTACTTATCCTTCAGGGTCTCCGATTCGATAAGATTGTTCACATTACTGGCAATTGACTCAGGATCTCGAAACATGCATTCAACCGCTGCACCCTCGTCAATCACCTCTTTGGCGTGAAGGAAGGGAGTAGCAACTATGGCTTTACCTGTGCATAAGGCGTAAAGCAGAGTACCACTGCTAATCTGGTCTTTGTTAGGGTATGGAAGAATGTAGGTATCAGTAGCTTGCAGAAATCGTATTAAATCGCTCTTACTCAGGAACCTGTTCACAAACCGAACGTTATTCTCTAGATTCAGTTCTGATACAAGATTGAAGAGGCTCTGTCTGTATGATTCTCCCTCAAGTTTCCGGACCTCGGGGTGCGTCTCCCCGATAATCAGATAGAGGACCTCGGGTTTCTTCTCCACTATCTCTGGCAGGGACTGGATTGCGTACTCTATTCCTTTTCCTCTGCTTATGAGACCGAATGTGGATAAAACGTAATTGTTCTCGAGGCCCAGTCCTTTCTTAGCTGTTTGACTTTTTACAAAGGGTACATTGGGGCATCCATGTGGTATGTATCTTACGTTATATGACAGGGTGTCATAACGTTCCTCAAGTATTTTGATTCCCACCCTCGCCAGGACCACCACCAGATCGCTGAGCCCGAGGATCTCATCCATCACCCTCTTTGCATCCGGCGGGGGATCTTGCAGTATTGTGTGGAGAGTGGTTACTATTGGTTTGTCAACCTCCTCCATAAAGGAGATAAGATTATCGCCCCAGTTACCTCCATACAAACCGTACTCGTGTTGAATGTTTACCATCTTTACACCAGAATTTTTTATCTGGTGAGCTACAGACTCGAAGGACTCCCTGTTCTCCCGTTCCACCTGTAGCTTAACATCAACGGGGTAGTCATGGTAACCTCCCTTTTCATTTATAGCGACAATGAAAGGTGGGGAGAGGCTCTGCTGTTTGATAATTGAGTCGACAAGGTCTTGGGTAAAGGTGGCTATACCACATTCTCGTGGAGGATAAGTGCTCAAGTAAGCCACCACAGGTTTTTCGATCCCTGAATTCACAGAACCAGCGCCTAATCCTCTGGTCTTCTCTAGGTAAACTATGTGGGCAATGTTCAATAGTCTCCTCTCTGTGGCAAGGCCAACAAAACTCCCACTTCGGGTAACCACGAGTCTCCTAATGTCGTGGGTTCTGAGCAAATCGATGGCCTCTCGTATAGACTTATCCGCATCAATCGTCACCAGTGGAGACGACATAATATCCCTTACAGTTGTTGTCTCCACATCCTTTTCTTGTTTCAACACTCTATCAATGATGTCTCGCTCAGTGACTATCCCCACAGGGACCTCATCTTCAATAACTATTACAGCTCCGGCGTCATTTACGATGAAGAGGTCAAATAGTCTATACACCAAGTCATCAGGATCAGTTATAGGCACTTCGAGGTTAGTGCCGCTTAACACAGAGAGTTCGAGTAATAGTTTAAAGTAGGATTGAGAATCAACCATTGTATACACTAACTCTGATTTACTTAAAAACTAGTTTAAATAAAGGGTTTAACTTGAATATGTGCGTGCGTACCAGCCATATGTTGTCTAGATTTTATCGGCTTTTGCAGCTTTAATAAGGGAAAGGCGCGAAGCGCTGACACGTCACGACTTGATATCTATATGACTAACTCAAACTATTGAACTTATAATGGCATGAGACCATTCAGATTACGCTTTTAACTTGCTCTGAGAATATTTTATTTTACAGTTTCTATTAAAAATAGGGGTTATTTTGTGGTTATTGTATAGTTTGCGCCTGTCTCTGTGACTGCTTTATCTACTTTTTCAATTAGCATCATGATCTCTTCCATTGATGGATTTTTAAACCACTCAAAGAAGAAATCATGGTCTCCTAGACTCTCTCCTGATTTACTAATGATATTATCACATCTTTCTTCAGGCATCTCTGACCCAAAATATCGGTTGATACTCATAGCGTCATCAAAACCACCGAATCCTGAACTGGGGCCTAGTGTTACTCCAAGGGATACTTCAATTGGTGTGCTCATTATGCATACTTCTGGCATATCGACAGCAATTTTTTCTAGCGCTTTAATGGTCTCGTAGATTGGAGGACCAAATATTTTTATATAGCTTTTCATCTCAAACAAGTATAAGAAGCAATAGTAATTAAACCTAATGTAATGTAACACGTATATTGAATTTCCAGCAGTATAACAAGTCGATTGAAAGTGGGTTCTAATCATAATTTTATTATTTCTCAATCTTCTCAAATAATTGTAATTGACAATATCTAATAAACCAAGTTAAACAAGTTTGTATGCCTCTTTTTTATCCTCTTTAAACCTAGAATGGCTAATAGATAACTTGTATTAAGAGCCAAGCCATAAAATAGGTATGGAGTCTTTTGTATTTTATTCCTACCTTCTTATACTAGGAGGATTTCTGATGCTTACTGGAGCCTTTATCGGGTTAGCATACTCGAAAAAGGAAGAACAAGAAGTTATCAAAATATTTCAAGAACACGTCTTCACTCTTTCTGATCGTTTTATTCAACCGTTTAGAATGCATCAGAATGGAGAAATAAATATTCAATTACATGCCAAGACAAAAGACGAAATGGAAAAGGGAATGTCCTCGTTTGAGGTATATTTGACTGATCTCTACGCTAATATTGACATGGATTATTCATATGGGCCAAGGTATCTAGAGTTTAGTCAACTAGGTGCATTAAATAAGACACTTGATTTGAAGATTGGAGAATATAATCTGATTTTTGAGAGCTCTGGTGAGTCGGAGATTCTCGTAGAGTATAGTGTCAGTTTGATTTATCCTGATTATCCTTATTCAAAGTATGTTGATTGGGCTCTTGCTTTTGTTGACATTGGAGTCTCCATGCTTCTAGTTGGGTTAACACTATATTTAGGCTCACGTTCCTAAAGAATAATAAAAATTAAGCGATAGGATTTTGTCCTTTGATTTTAAGTTTTAATGTTTTAAAACGATGCTTCCAATTAAATTTCAATTAAATATCTTAATAAACTATGATTTGAATCAAACTTCTGAGAGAATTATATGAATGAATCGTATGATCATGATGCGATAATAATCACCGTTAAGGACATTATGACTAAAGACATTATCAGTGTTTTACCTGAGACAAGCGTTGTTGAAGCTTCAAAAATAATGACTTCACAAGATATCTCTTCCCTTTTAGTTTAAAATGGAGATGATTACTTTGGGGTATTTACTGATCGTGATGTGATGAAGAGAGTGGTTGCGGCAGGTTTGGACCCAAATGCCACAGTGGTTCGAGAGATTATGAGTTCTCCTTTGATCACTATAAGTGAAGATGCTGGAATAGAGGAGGCGGCTGAGAGGATGCGTGATGGTAAGATACGTAGGTTAATCGTGAAAAATGAGGTTGAGATAGTGGGAATTATCTCTGAGTCGGATATTGCGAGAATAGAGCCTGAGCTTCACTTGCTGATTCGGGAACACAGTAGACTACAGTTGCCTTCTTCAAGTTATGCTGAGGATGGGAGAAGTTTTGGTGGATATTGTGAAGAATGTGGTAATTATTCCGGTCTTGAAAAAATTGGTGGAAGATGGCTATGTGCAGAATGCAGATAGACATCTCTAATCGCATACGAGGTCTAATACGCGCGGGCTGATTAAATAATTAGTTTGGAGAGTGTCATTATCCTGTCTTATCACTCACTTAAAGAGTAGCTAGAAAACCAGTTCCTCTTCCAC
>CAZZFH010000133.1:0-6588 GCA_964653295.1 uncultured Candidatus Bathyarchaeia archaeon
CACTACAGGTTCAGATAGTGTGGTTTTTCCCAGAAAATAGAATGGGTTCCTAACTTGCCACTAGATATTTTTCCCATGAATCAATCAGTTCAGGCCATTTTACTATAGATTTGTAAATTAATTCTGCCTCCATAACCGCATCGTCTATCGCTCTATGATTCTGATGCCAGATCTGCCTTGGGTTAAAATGTACATACACTTCTTGAACACTTGGCCATTTATACCCATATGGACCTTCAATTTTCATGAATTCAGTCAGTGTTATTTTTGGATCCCAGAATTTGTTTGGAATGTTAAATCCTCTAATTTTATGTTCTAATCGATCCAAATCAAAATCATGTCCCCACGAGGTAACATAACCGTCCTCATCTAGAATTTTTTGTAGAGTAGCCTTGTAAGAACTCAAATAATCGGATTCAATTACCTCTGCGTATGTAAGATCTGTATTGTTAAACACCCATGAATCAGGATGACATCCATGTTGCTCTTGACAAATTTCGTCAAAAACCTTTGCGATTGACCCTGTTGTTGTATCTAACTCTGCGATACCAACTTCACAAATCATACAGTTAGCTATATCCCAATTGTCTTTATCTAGATCAACGGTTCCAGTCTCAATGTCAACTACTAAAATCTGCATTTTATTAACCTCCTAATATTTTAGAAGAGAGATTATCTGCAAAATGTATCATCCAGGCTTCTTTTGATTGAGGTTCAACGGGTGAGCCCCACTCCTTTTGGCCATGATGGCTTGCGATAATGTGAATCAAATCATCTAGTTTTGTTGACCGTATTTTCTCTGTAACCTTTTTTACTCCATGAATTATGTGATCATGAATTAATTGAGTGTCAGTAAGAGAAATTATGCCCTCATTCGATTCATAGCAGTATATTTTGCCGATATCATGAAGGATACCTCCTGCAATCAATAAATCTGTGTCTAGTTCGTATTCATTCTCAACCACATTTTTCATCGATGAACAAAGGTCTAATACCTGTAACGTGTGTTCGAGTAACCCGTTATTGTAGGCATGATGGTAGAACTTGGCGCCGGGTGCTCCTGAATAATACTCGGACTCCACGACAAATGCTTGTATCGATTCTCTTAGATCTTGTTCAGTTATTTGGGAGATATAGACATCCAATTCTGTCTTCAGTTCATCCACTGGTTTTGTCGGAGAAAATTTGAGTAATTTTTTCTCTAACGCACTTATTCCTACTTCATTAATATGCCATAAATTAGCAGGGTTAAAGACCATATTGAATTGAACTCGTAAACCAGCCTTCAAGTCTGGATTGTCATTTAAATAAAACGGCGTATCTTCAACTACCTTCACAATATTTCCTTCTTTGACGAATCGAATATCATGGTCTTGGTAAAATTCAGTCATTCTTTTAATGTTCTCATCTAGAGGCGTCATTTTAGTTCGAGTTAACATAAATGGCCACAACAGATAACATTAACTGCTATTATTTACTATAACTACACCTTTTTACTCTATTTTCGGAGCTTTTATTCCCTTACAGGTTCAGATAGTGGAGCTCAGAAGATTCTCTAAAGAGTAGCTTGTTTATGGTGGGCTGTGAGGTGAGTAATTGGAACGATGCCGCGGAGGCCTTACCTCACAGCTTGAATGGTTGTTTGTCTTGTTTTGTTTATTTTTTGTGTGCTTTTTCATGTTTTTCTTTTGTCTCATTTCTGCATTTGAGGCTATTGCAGTAAATTTTTAACCCGTTTTCTGTGTTCACGAACGATCCTATGTTGTGTTCTTCAAGTATTTTCCCGCAGTTGGCGCATTTTAGTTTATACTGGGTGAACTCTTCAAGTAGATCATATTTTTGGAGCACCCAGTAGAGGTTTTTGCTGCTTATTTTTTTCAAAATAATCCCCCAAGAACCCCATATAATCCGTATCTATCAATTTTATTTAACAGTATCTTTATTTTTTGGCGTTTCTCCAACTGTTTCTCCAGTTCATCAGCTTGGCCCCATTTTCTTAAGTCGCTGGCTATTATTGGGGTGCTATTTTCCTTTATCCAGATAGGTGATCCCTCCTCAGGGATCCCGCGATCATAATCAAAATACTGTCTTGGGAGCTCCAGGTCATCTTTTTCTATGCTGAACCTGACAATCAACAAGAATAACACCTATATTGTACTAACTGGGAGAAAGCCACATGCATGAATGGGCACTCGCTGAGGGCGTGATATCGACGGCAGAGAGATTCGCTATCGAGAATGACCTCACGAAGGTAACCGAAGTAGTAGTAATGATTGGGGAACTCCAGCAGGTAGAGCACGAGGTACTGGAGTTTGCATTCCAGCAACTCAAGACCCCCTTATTCAATGAAGCAAAATTCATACTAAAATCCCAGCCAGCCAAGTTCAAGTGCCGCAACTGTGGAAACGAGTGGACCTTTGAAGCTCAGGGAATGACAGAGGATGTTTCTGAGGCTATACATTTTGTACCTGAGATGGCTCATGTCTATATCAAGTGCACCGAGTGTGGTAGCCCAGACTTTGAGGTTTCAGAGGGAAGGGGCGTCTGGCTAGCCACCATCAAGGGTGAGAAAAATGAGTGACCCACGACTAGCAATAATTGAGCGAAGATTCGATAAAGTTGGCAAGGTTATAGCGGTCTCCAGCGGCAAGGGTGGCGTCGGTAAGAGCATGATAGCCACCTGCTTGGCGTTAAATCTACGGGACAGTGGTTACAAGGTGGGGCTCTTGGACCTTGATTTTACGAGCCCCGCTACACATGTGATTCTTGGAGTGGAGGGGTTGTACCCTGAGGAGGATTATGGGATTATCCCGCCCATGGCTCATGGACTGCGGTACATGAGTATTACTCATTACAGCTTGGATGAGCCTGCCCCGTTGCGGGGTCATGATGTGAGTAACGCGATTATTGAGTTATTGGCTATTACTCGTTGGGGTGAGCTGGATTATCTTGTGGTTGATATGCCTCCGGGTATAGGTGATGCTACCCTTGATACTATTCGTTTGATCCCCAAGCTTGAGTTTCTCGTCGTATCTACGCCCAGCGTGGTGGCTTATCAGTCTGTGAGGCGGATGTTAGTGCTGCTCAAGGAACTCGGTATCTCGGTTAATGGTGTGATCGAGAACATGGTGATGAAGCCATCTGATCTTGTAAGGTCTGATGTCATGGAGCTTGGGCTCAAGTATCTTGGAGCTGTAGCTTATGATGAGGCTCTTGAAGAGACGTTGGGTGATGTGAAAAAACTCTCAATGACCGATTTCTACAAAAAGATCGGGGAACTGTCTCCCGAGGTCCTTTAATTTTTCTCTCTTATCAGCATGGTTATCCCGAAGGCTAGGGCGCTGAGAACTGCGAAGAAGTAGAATACGCTAGCGTAGCCATAGTTTAGCGCCAAGTATCCTGCGATGGCTGGTGTGAAGAATCCTATACCGTACTTGAGGGTAAAGTTAACCCCATAGGTGACTCCCACTGTGTCCTTTTGGGCTAGGTCTCCGAGTAGGGCGTTCATTGGGCTCTGGGTGATGAAGAACGTGAATCCCAGCACCACCACTATCAGCACCAAGACTGGTAGACTGCTGGGTGATAGCACGAAGCCAAGCAGGGATAATGCGAAGCCCGCGTAACCAAACATTAGGAGTCTTTTTCGCCCCAGTTTGTCGCTGAGTTCTCCTCCCAGTATCTGGGCAAATGCTCCGACAGTGTATTTGAGGGTACTGAGGCCTCCAGCGATTACAAAGCTGATTCCCTTCTGTTCCTCGATGAACGCCATTATGAAGCTGGATACCCCTGTCCAGAGCATACCGCTGAGCACTACGATTCCTAGGGTGATGATGAGGGTTCTCCTGTCTGCTGTGTTGAACATCTTTCTCAGTGTCTCAACTGGACCCGCGTGACCATCCTTTGGTACACTGGTCTCGATATCCTCAGCGACAACGAAATCTATCGCCGCCATGACGAATCCGATGATCCCCCAGATGATGAATGTCACCCTCCAACCGAACCTAGCTCCAAGTAGGCTTGAGGTAAGGTAGCTTACTGCCATGCCCATGTCTCCACCGAGTCCTTGGTATCCCATGTATCTTCCTCGACTCTCATCGCTAACTAACGCCATGTGAGCGTAACCGCATGGATGGTAGAGACTTGCGCCTATTCCGAGAATAATAAGTCCAATTGCTGCGATGGGTATGCTGGGTGAGAGCCCTATGATGAGGCTGGCTCCTCCGCAGAGGATCATGCTTCCCATGATGAGCATTTTTTTGCTGTAGCGGTCTGCTATGAATCCTACTGGTAGGCTTAGCCATCCGTAGAATAGGCTTACTAGGCTTGCTAGCATTCCTACTGTTGCTATGTCTCCTAGTTCTCCTCCTAGGATGGGTATCATTGCTGGTAGGAGTACTAGGTATGCGTGCATTATTCCGTGGCTCGCTGATATCGCTATGATGGTTCTGTCCTCAGTATTCATGGGGTTTACCTCTTGATGTCCATGATAAATTGTATCTTGGTATTTAATCCTTGACTGTAATTTGGAGTCCACTGGTGGATATTAGGGACTCTTGTCATGATAGTAAGGATTGTAAAAGAATAGGAAGCGTATCTGTGTTATTTTTCTATTTTTTTATCGACTGATACCATGTCGCTGCCACAGTATGGGCATGATGTTTCATTTTTATCGCTTGTCCATGTCTCGTAGCATTCTTCACACAGGTATTTTGTTTTGGAAACCGTGCTTTGCATTCCCTTTATTGATGGGTGTTTTCTGCTTTATATCCTTAATTCAACACATATGGCGCATTAGAGTCTTCTTTATATACTGGATGCGTGTTTGGCGCGTCAAGTTTTAATAAAAAAACCCCTATCATTGTCTGAGGAATATGTCTGCGTCAACACTGCGAAACAAGATTGGAGTCTTACTGCTAGAGAAACCCATGTCAATGAAAGAGGTAGCCCAAGAACTGGGAATTAAGGAAAAGAAAGCATACAGCCTGCTCAAGAACATGTTCCAGAATGACCGGGTCACTGGCTTCAAAGATATGGATGGGCAGCGAAGATATCGAAACACCGATGAAGAGTCCGAAGCGGCTCTGAAGCGAAAGGCTAAAGACGATAAGAAGGCAGCCAAGGACAAGTAGACTCTGTTCTGTTTTCAACATAATGTTTTATCTTATCCTCCGGTAGGGTATGGTATGTCTGATTTCGGGATTAACCATGAATCAGGTGCCCTGAAGAGGGTAATGGTTCATCACCCTGGAAAAGAGCTGGAGCTGGCTAACGCTGATCCAGTTGCGCATCACTTCGATCAACCAGTCGATATCAAACGTTTCATCAGTGACCATCAGGAGCTTGTCGATTCCCTTGAGGAGGCGGGTGTCGAGACACTGCTGGTAAGAGACTTGATCTCTGATAACAAGGAGGCTCTTGAGCAGAGCTACATGGCGCCTAATCTTGTGTTCGTCAGGGATAGCAGTTCTATGACTGATAATGGCGCGATGCTGTTCCGTATGGGGTTGCCTAGCAGGAGGGAGGAGACTCCGGTTATCAGGGCTGCCCATGAGGCGAATGGTGTCCCAATCGCTTTGGAGATGAAGACGCCTGATAGCTTTGAGGGTGGGGGCTTTGCCTTGCTTGAGGGGGGCGTCGCTGTTGCTGGTCTCTGTGATCGATCTACACAGGGTGCCCTTGACCAGATGGGTGATTATTTTCTTGGGAAAAGGCTTGTGGATCTCTATGTCCAGTTGAATATGCCTGATGGTATCGTACATATTGATGGCGAGTTCTGTGAGCTACCGGGCAAGGTCGCGTTGATTCACCCCGAGGTTATGAAGGAGATGCCCGTCATTTTCCGTACACGTAATGAGAGGTGGGAGGGTAGTTTCACAGAGTGGCTCAGGGAGAACAACTGGGATATCTTGGAGATCAATGATCAAGAGTGTTTTGATATGGCGGCTAACTTCCTCACAATTGACAAGGATCTTGCTTTCCATTATACTGGTAACCTACGGGTTATGCAGGAGTGCAAGGAAAGGGGGATTGATGTTGTTCAGATCCCAGGTGAGGAGATGAGAAAAGGCATGGGCGGTATTCACTGCATGACATGCCCTGTCCTCAGGATATAATTAATTATAATCCATTATTTTTCTGGAGTTACTCTTCTTCCTCGTCCTCATCACCATAGATGAGTTTGAGGTCCTCGAAGCTTAGTTTATCGCCATTCTCCATCTTTTTTATTGCTGCCTGTTTAATGGCTTCTGCCCTTTGCTGGGTACTCATCTTTCGCATCTCATCGAGTTTGAGATCAGATGCCTTGAGTCCATCCCTAAGGGCGTTTATCTCTGGCATAATCAGGTTAAGATCATCCTTGATGGCTTCGACCTCTTGGATCTTCTCCACGTATCTGGAGTGGGCATCGTCTGCCTTCTTTTTCTCCTTGTCTGCCTGTTCAAAGAATAAAATCATCCGCTCATGGTGTTCTTTGCTCTGCTCTGCTAGCTGATTTATCTCGTACCTTATCTCGGTGATCTCTGCCTCAGTGACTTTCTTTTCCGCGTTATAATCCATCTTCTTGTCCTGTTTCTGCTCAACCTCCTTGAA
>CAZZFH010000134.1:0-6454 GCA_964653295.1 uncultured Candidatus Bathyarchaeia archaeon
CAAAAACGAGCGGAAAAAATACATCAATACAAGATGGAAGGACCCGCCATCATACTACTAGAAACCAGTAAACCCATCTCCTTCATAGGAACCCAACTCGGCAGACTCTATCTAGCACCCCTACTGCTCCTCCTAAAAGATGACCTAGGGATACCCGGAGAGAAAATACTCATGGTCCTAGAGAAAAGAGAAAACATAGAGCGATTACTCCAGTTAATCGAAAAAAGCAAGGACGATGAATGGAAATAAACCCTATTCGGTCTTCTCCCGTTTCCTCAAAGCCACCCTGAGATGCGGACCAGTAATATGCTGTCCATAAATATCCTCAAACACGCCACCGTGCCCTACCTCAACCGAATCTATCAAAAAACGCACATCAGGCTTCTCAGGAAACTCCTCATTCTGCAGCCACAAATATTTCTTACCCTTAAACTTATTCTCGTAATACTCGTTACTCTGCAAGAAGAGAATAACCCTCCTCCCATCCACAAACTCAGAGTAAACAGTGTCAGTAACCCCCTGCCGCAGATTAACGCCCATACTCTACAATATGCAGTCTCTACTTATCAAACCACATCATAGACTAGGGGAGGGGGGGGTCACCACATCCCAGCCCCAGAAAAGCCCCTAAGAAGTAACCCAGCCCTAAAACAGCATATTTCTGATCCAAATATATGCAAAAACGTACTTGTTAACCGGCTAATCATGACAAAAAACGTCATGTTAAACAAAAAAAGAGAAGACTAGGATGTGAGACGGTCTCACATAGTCTAGAATCTCTTGGAAAAGTACACGAATACAACCAAAATAGCCACTATACCGAAAGCAAAAGCCGCAGCGCCCCACATGGATGGGACATTCAAGGCACTATTTGCCATTACACTCAAAATCAACTAGTCTTCACCTCCTTTCTTACCACAGAACCGCCCATTTCAACGTCCAAACTACAGATAGTCAGATAAACTAGGGCATCCTTCCTTTTGTTCCGGTTGAAAACCAGTAATTCTTTGAGGTCTAGCAAGCAGTTATCATATATATAAAACCCACTGATCCTATTTAAAGAAGCTCTATTTTCGCCCCTTTTAAGGAAAAATAATAAAAAAATAAATTTTTGAAACAAAAAACCAAAAACAAAAAATATTTTAACTAAAAAAGGTGAAAGAAAACGTTAAACCATCAAAAAACCCCGTTTATAACTGATAATAACCTAAAAAACGATAAAATCCTGTTTTTAACCATCAGCGGAAGAAAACTCATTCACTAACCCCGGATTTTAGAATAGGTTTAAACGGGATTATTCTGTTTCGGGTATCTATGAGTTTCACATCGATTATCATCAACGCTGGGCTATTGATGACCCTCATCGCGGTTATAATGGTCATCTATGTCACCATCAAGCACAGGAAGGGCGAGTTAAACGAGAAACCCGGAGAACTACAGTTTACCAATCTCAAGAACATACCCGGGGAAGACTATGTAGACCTGAATATACTCAAGACTGGAAAGACAAAGACACTTGGATCTTACAGTAGTAGTGGTTTCATCAGCTGGGAGGCATACTTCAACCCTAAGACAAGCGAAGATATGCAGAAAAGGACCCCAGCCACCATCGCTGTCATAGTCATATTTGCAGTAGGCATCGTTATTACTGCAATTATGAAGCTCATGGTGATCCCAATAGGCTACTACTTTGGACTCGCATACCTCTTCCTAGCAAGCGCATTAGTACTGATAAAGTTCATCCAGTTCAAAATAATAAAAAGATAGAAACTAGGGTTGAGGCTTTAACTGATCCAGCGGGGGCTTTGCATCAGGCTGCAGCGGAGACTTGTACTCTCGTCCCTGCATCTGCCTCCTCCATTCTTCTTTGGCTGCTTGGACTAACTCTGGCTTACTAAGCAGGTCAATCACTGTGGCTGCCATTACCTTGGACGCAAATATGGTCGATTTATGTCCAATACTTGTACCGTTTGAAGCGGTGTTCTGCCAGCTATGACCCGCTGCACTAACGATGGTATAGACAGTCCTGAACTGAACAGTGGGCAAATTCCACGCCACATCAGCCACATCGCTGCTACCACCACCCTTGGTACCAGCACCAACAGGATCATAGATCGTTCTATTCAGATTCACATCAATAAGCCCCATGGCGTCAGGAAGTAGGCTCTTCATCAACCCAATGCGCTTCTTCTCCACAGGAATAGTCTCAGCTAACGCAGCCGCGAAGACTTCCTCCTCTTCTGTATATTTTGGTGCTCCTATGGCTCGCATGTTGGCTATGGCTGTCTCGGCTAGTACCCTGTTCTCCATCCCGTTATGGACACCGCTGAGGAAGGTAACCTTGTGAGTGGTTCCCACCATCTTGTCTGCGCCGTCAGCCATATCCAGTAATCGTTGATAGTAGAGTTCAACCAGCTCTCTCTCAGGTGCCCGTACATAGTACCAGCTCCTAGCATAAGGAGGCACAACGTTGGGCTCATGACCCCCATCCTCAACCACATAATGAATACGGGTCTCTTGGACAACATGCTCACGCATATAATTAACCCCAATATTCATGAGCTCAACAGCATCCATGGCACTCACACCCATCTCTGGGCTACCAGCAGCATGGCTAGCCACTCCAAAGAACTCAAACTTGACGCTATTCATGGCGTTTCCGCTTCTCAGGGTAGTCCCGTTGAAGGTGCTGGGGTGGTGACCGATACAGGCGTCCAATCCATCGAAGACCCCGTCTCGTACCATGTAGACCTTACCGACCAGTGTCTCCTCTGCTGGGCAACCGAATAACTTGATGGTACCCTTCACCAATCCCTTATCCATGGCAGCCTTAACGGCTAAGGCTCCACCCAGTGCAGTAGTAGCATACCCATTGTGACCGCAGCCGTGACCAGCTCCCCCCTCCACCAGTGGCTCATGGCGTGGAACAGGCTTGTTACTGATGCCTGGTAAGGCGTCCAGTTCCCCCATTATTCCAATTACCGGTTCTCCTTTCCCGTAGGTGGCTACGAATGCGCTGGGCATCCCCGCGACACCCTTCTCTACCTCGAATCCCTCTTTTTCAAGGATATCCGTTAGGGTCTTGGCTGTCTTTATTTCTTGTAGTCCTACTTCTGCTAGTTCCCATATCTTCTGGTGTACGTCTACCAGCATACTCTCGTTTTTACTAACCCATGTGAGGGCTGTTTCCTTTGCATCTGACATTCTATTCACGAGCCATATTTTGTCTTAAGAAAGTATAACACTATTGAGTGGGTTCTTTCGCGCAAGTATTTTCAACCCACACTACAAGCACATATTGTGAATTCTATGAAGACCCCATACAGCGATGATGAATTATACCATTACGGATCCCAGAGGCGCTATAGTAGAGAATCTACTGAAGCCGCGTTTCTACTTGGTGGCATAGGTACAGGGAACATCAGCGTTGGTTCCAGAGGCGATCTCCGTGACTGGGAGATATGGAATAAATCAGCCAAGGGACAGAAGCTTCCCTACAGTTTCTTCGCTATAGCGGTCAAGCAAGGTGACTCTGTTGTGGCAAAGGTCTTGGAGAGCGAGTTGGTGCCCCCCTTCAGTAATAGCCATGGTTTTCACCCGGGGTCTGTGGGTGGGTTGCCTCGTTTCAGGGATAGTGAGATGTATGATGAGTATCCGTTTGTCTATGTTGATTTCATTGATGATATGCTTCCCGTGAGGGTGGGACTTGAGGCTTATACTCCGTTTATCCCCCATGAGCCCGATGACTCTGGGCTACCCTTGGCTGTACTCAAGTACAACGTGGAGAATCTTGGAGATGAACCGCTTGAGGTTACGATAGCTGGAAGTATGTTGAATGCTGTGGGTTTCACCGGAATCGCTGACTTTGGCTGGGTCAAGCCCGAGCAGTATGGAAGAAACGAGAACACCATCAGGAAAGGAAACAAGATAGCCGGTATTCATTATACCTCAAACAAGCTTCATCCAAATAGTTTCCAGTATGGCAGCCATACACTGACTACAACCGAACCCGAGGTACACTTCAAGCCCTATTGGTATAGGAGTGGCTGGTGGGATAATCTCCGAGAGTTCTGGGATGATCTCAGTACAGATGGTAAGCTGACTGATCACGGTTATACTGAGCCCAGTCAGGAGGGAAAGACAGACGCTGGAAGCCTAGCTGTAACCAAGACTATCAAGCCCGGGGAGACCAAGACCTATAATTTTGTTATCTCTTGGTTTTTCCCTAACAGGCTTCATAACTGGAACCAACGGTTGAGCTGTGACAGCGGTGATTGTGAGCAGGATGTTATCCAGAACAGGTATGCACTTCGTTTTGATGACTCATGGGAGGTCTGCCAATACTACGCCGAGACACGGGATCACTTGGAGGGTTATAGCCGAAAGTTCAAGGATGCCTTGTATGGTTCGACTCTGCCTAGTTATGTGATTGATGCCGCTGCTGCGAATATCACTGTTCTAAGGAGTAATACCTGTTTCTGGCTCAAAGATGGGCGATTCTTTGGGTATGAAGGCTGTTTCGACGACGCGGGATGCTGCAGCGGTAACTGCACCCATGTCTGGAACTATGAGCAGACCCTAGCCTACTTGTTCCCGCGCCTCGAGCGGCGCATGAGAGAGACCGAGTTCCAGATAGAGACCGATGAAGAGGGCAAGATGAGCTTCAGGGCATTCAGAGCGTTTCCCGGTACTATTAGCTGGGATGCCGTTGAGGCTGCCTCAGATGGGCAATGTGGAACCATCATGAGTTTGTACCGGGAGTGGAAGCTCAGCGGTGACACTGACTGGATGAACGCCCAGTATCCGGGTGCCAAACGGGCACTGGATTACGCGTGCAGTGTTTGGGATCAGGACAGGGATGGGGTCACCGAGTCCAAACAGCATAATACGTATGATATCAGCTTCTATGGACCAAATCCTCTAAGCGGTATAATGTTCTTGGCTGCATTGAAGACTGGAGTATATCTGGCTGAGGCGGCTGGTGACTATGAGTCTGCTGATAAGTATCGTAATCTCTTCGAGCAGGGCAGAGTAAATTTGGATAAGGCGCTTTGGGATGGGAATTACTATGTTCAACGGCTTGATGACGTGGACCAGTACAAGTACCAGCATGGAATCGGATGTCTCAGCGACCAGTTGCTTGGGCAGATCAACGCCCACCTCATGGGACTAGGCTACCTGTTACCCCCTGATCATGTGAAGAAAGCGATTCATAGCGTCTACAAGCATAACTTCAAGACAGACTTTCATGACCACGATAACACCCAGCGAACCTATGCACTGAATGATGAGAAGGGGTTGCTCATCTGTACTTGGCCCAAGGGTGGGAGACCTGCTTATCCTTTTGTGTATAGCCATGAGGTTTGGCCCGGCATCGAGTACCATGTTGCGGCTCATCTAATCTATGAGGGGCATCTCTTGGAGGGGTTAACGATAGTGAAGGCTCTCAGGGATCGTCATGATGGTGTCCGGCGTAATCCTTGGAACGAGGTGGAGTGTGGGTATCATTATGCTCGTAGTATGGCTAGCTGGGGGCTGATATTGGCGCTCAGCGGCTTCAGTTATGATATGGTTGAAGGTAAGCTGGATTTCAAGCCAAGGATAAACATAGAGGATTTCAAGACCTTCTGGAGCACTGGAACCGCATGGGGTACCTATCAGCAGAAACTCGTCAATGGAGCGCTAGAACAAGAGGTTCAGGTTCTCCATGGAAAACTAATCAAATAGGCTACCAGTTTGTTAGTTTAATTCTTTTATACCCCTAAGGTACCCTCTTTTCCTTGATTATATTGACCGATAAGATGCGGTTCCTTGACCTGAAAGTCAATGATGCTTACACCAATATGGCGACTGATGAAGCCCTAACCAAGGCAAGGGGCGATGATAAAGCCCCTGATACTCTGAGGTTCTACCGGTGGAAGCCCTCTGCGGTTACTCTCGGGTACTTCCAGAGCGTTGAGGATGAGGTGGACCTTGATGCATTGAAGCGTTATGGGATTGACTTGAACCGGAGGATCAGTGGAGGTGGCGCTGTACTGAATAGCGCTGAAGGTGAGATAACCTATAGCATCATCATGGATGAGAATGACCCGAGAATCAGCAGTGATCCTACTGAGTCTTACAGGTATCTTTGCCATGGGATTATAGAGGGGTTGGCTATTCTGGGTATTGAGGCTGAGTTTAAACCCATCAATGATATTATTGTTGGTCCACGCAAGATAAGTGGGAATGCTCAGATCAGAAGATACGGTGCTGTGCTCCATCATGGTACTATTTTGGTTGATTTTGATGCCAAGCAGATGTTTAGTGTCTTGAAGATCAGTGATACCAAGATCAGCGACAAGCTCATCCAGCAGGCAGAGGAACGAGTGACCACCATCAGAAAAGTACTGGACAGGAACGTGAGCTTTGAGGAAGTCAGAGCTGCCATGGAGAAAGGGTTCGCGAAAGCCTT
>CAZZFH010000135.1:0-6449 GCA_964653295.1 uncultured Candidatus Bathyarchaeia archaeon
ACTTTCCCCGCCTCATAATCATAGAACCCGTATTGGCTGTATTTTGTTTCTCCCTCGATGTCTGCGTACCCCCATATCGTGTAATTAAAGCTCTGTCTGTCGCCCACCTCGTCAAGCTCACATCTACCACTCAATCCGACATACTCGGCTGCGACCACTGGAATCCTTTCCTTCAGATCAACTGTTTCCGCTGATCCTTCCTCGAGCACGGATAACACCAGAATCCAGACACCATCATAGATATTTGCCTCCACCAGAGTCATAGCACGCCCAAACTCGTCACTGAACTCTCCGTTAATCCTCTCCACCAACTTTGATTCGGCTAGTCCCTCAAACATGTTGAGCATTTTTATGTCTGACATTATTTCTCCAAGTGATTCTAGGCTATCTTTGCAGTAGTTTGTTTTCCAGTAACTGAACCATGTCACGTTCTGTAGCTCTGGATATTCCTGTGTGAGGTTCATTATCTCTGGCAGAGCGCCACCAATATTTAGTATCGCTATCTCCTTTGATGGATGAGTCTTGGTTATGTTTTTCAAGGCATTTGAGATTTGGAGTAAATTGATATCTATGGATTCAATGACTGGTTTATAATCTACGAATTCTCCATAATCCACCCTGTACTCGTATTTTTCAACGATTTCACCGCCCATATCATTGAATTTACCTTGAAACGCATCGACTATTCGGTTAGTAGACTCTCCTACTACTATCACTTTTCGTATACCCATATCAGTCATGGTTTTGGCTAATGGTCCAGTTTGGTGCACATCTGTGGGACGAAGCCTGAAACAAGAATCATCGATGGTGAACCCAAATGACTGGGTTGCACCGATACACATGAACGTCATGTTATTGCAGAGCATATAGGCTAAGCTCACGTCAAGGGCAGCACCATCGGGCATCCCAACAATCAGGTCTATGCCTTCCTTTTTGCATTTCATCACGGTTTCAAGTGTCTCACCTATTCCCTCGACTGGGTAGAAGATTAATTCAAAGTCTAGTTCTGAACCAGTCTCATTTAGATACTGTTTCACGTCACGTTCCGCCATATCTGCGATAAAACTATAGAACTCCTTTGTCTCCGGGAAAAATCCGAATCTGGAGTTATAACTGTCGATAACGGCGATTCTTACCGTGCCCAAGTCAGCAAGATTCTCTTCTACCTGGTCTACGGTTGGTCTTGACGAATATGCGATGAAGGCAACCAGTAATATGACTATTATAACTGGAACATATTCTTTCTTGCCCCAATTCTCCATGACCTGAATTTCTGTCTCAATCCTATTAAGTCGTTTTGAAAAAAAAAAATTTACAAAACATATCCGTTGAGCTTATCAACCACTAAACCCCCGATTTGAATATGAACAAAGATGCGCGGTGCTTCGGTAACAAGGACCCGCTGATGGAAGAGTACCATGACAAGGAGTGGGGTGTACCGCTGCACGATGACCGTGAGTTATTTGGGTTAATCCTATTGGAAGGCGCACAGGCTGGGCTCAGCTGGAGAACCGTGCTCCATAGACGCGAGGCATACAGGGAGGCTTTCGCTGGGTTTGACCCCGAGGTCGTGTCTAGGTTTACTCCTGAGAGACTTGAGGATATCCGTTTGAACCGTGGGGTCATCAGGAATAAGCTTAAGATCGCTTCTGCGGTCAAGAACGCCAAGGGGTTCTTGGCTATTCAGCTTGAATATGGTAGCTTTGACAAGTATCTCTGGGCGTATGTAAATCACAAACCAGTGATGAATGGTTTTGGTTCTTGGAAGGAGGTCCTAGCCGAGACCGAGCTAAGCACCAGAATCAGCAAGGACTTGAAGAAACGGGGGTTCACTTTTGTCGGTCCAACCATCATGTACGCCTATATGCAGAGCGTGGGCATGGTCAATGATCACCTTACATCCTGTTTCCGGTATCAAGAGATCGTGGAGGAGTATGGACGATGAAAGCAGACACGGTACTGATTAACGGAAACATCATAACCATAGACCCAAAAAACAACGTATTTCAAGCCATAGCCATCAAGAGCTCAAGGATAATGGCTCTGGGATCAAACTCAGACCTCAATCAATACATGGATTCAAACACAATAGTCTTGGACCTTGAGGGCAGGACAGTGACCCCCGGATTCGTTGACAGCCACAACCATACATGTGAGTATGGGTTCAGCGAACTAATACTGGACCTACGATACCCCAAAGTACAATCCATCAAAGATATAATCGAGCTTGTTGATGAGGCAGCCAAGACAAAACCAGAGGGCACATGGATCAGGGGAGTAGGCTGGGATGACGCATTGTTAGATGAGAAACGCCCACCCACCAGACAGGACCTAGACCCAGTCTCACCAAATCACCCTGTAATACTGGACGCCCAGACCCCGGTGCAGGTAGCCAACAGCTACGCATTGGACCTTGTTAACGCAGAACACCTCGATGACTTTGATGGGTTATTACTGGACCACGACGTAGCCTACAGGATTAGATTACTCGCCCGGGACTATACCGTGGAGGAGTGCAAGGAAGCCATATTGAAGGCACAGGACGCGCTCATCCGGGTTGGCGTGACCGCCCAAAAGGAAGCAGGTGCAACGGACACCATGATCAAGGCATACAGGGAGCTTCACGCTGAGGGACGCCTCAAGATTAGGAGCTACCTCATGATCGGCATCCATAACGGTCAGACAACAGTCGATCTAGCCAAGAAAGCCGTATCCAAGTACAAGCCGGGGGGCGATGACACATTATATCTGGGGGCTGTAAAATGCAGCTTCGATGGGAGCGGGGGGAACCGCACCGCGTGGCTCTATGAGCCATGGAACAGGAACTATACCGATGTTGATGGTGTGAACACTGGTGGACCAATAGTGCCTGAGCCCCATACCTATCCAGAGATCGCCAAGATCATACATAGGGCTGGGTTCCAGATTGGCGCCCACTGTGTTGGAGACCAGACAATTGACCGCTACCTTGACGCCATCGAGGCAGCCATACTGGATTCTCCGAGGAGCAACTGCAGACACAGCGTCATACACAACAACCTCCCAACAGATTACGCCCTCAGAAAGGAGACCGCCATGGGTGACAACATAGTTGTAGAGGCGACGAGCGCTTACCTCTATTTCATAGGTGATAATTACGCGGGGAGTTTTGGGCCCAACAGGAGTAGGCGTCTGATCCTCCTCAGAACCCTCTTGGATCGAGGTATCGTGGTTGGTAATGGTTGTGACTGGAACACTTGTCTACTGAACCCCCTTTTTGGGGTCTATGCGGCTGTTACGAGAAGACCCCGCAAAGGGGTATATGGGCTTCAACCCTTTGGAGTGGATGAATGCATCACCCCACTGGAAGCCTTCAAGACATATACTTGGAACAGCGCCTACTGCATGTTCTGGGAAAACAACATAGGCAGCTTGGAGACCGGCAAATATGCGGATCTGGTTGTATGGAGAGAGAACCCCCTAGAGACAGAAGCCAAGAATCTTCTTGACATGTCCCCTGAGGCTACAATGATCGATGGTGAATGGGTCTAAGCCTGACTCTTACTGATTATCTTTTGGGCCCTCTCTTCCACCACTTCAGGGGTTATCTCGAGGGTCATATTCACGCTCCCAGAGGGGGAGACTGATACCGTCCTGTAGCCCATGTTCTCCCATATCTGTTGGAGTGGTCGCCCAGACTCATCCAGCTTCTCCGTGGTGAAATTAACCGCATCATAACCCTTCTCAAATAAGTAAACAAGCTCAAGAATCCCCAAGAAGCCCCCTATGCCCTTTCTCTCAATCAAGGTCGCGGAGCTATCCGAGAAATATTTCCCCCTCTCCGAGTCATTATAACCATAATCAAAGGCGATGGGTTTCTCGTCTAGATATAAGACCAAGCAGAATAAGCCCGGATTGTTGAACCTCATCCGAAGCTCATCAATATCATATCTTAGGTCTTCCCTGAATTTTTGGTGATCAATACTAATTATCTCAGCAAGAAGGGCTTCGTCGCTCTCCACATAGACCTTGAAAACAGCCTTTCCGCCTAGGGATTCACTCAGAATTTTCTCTGTATAGACTACTAGTTCCGTAAATGATGATACTTGCATCTCTATTTTTAGCCTTCAACTGAGTATGTGATGATTAGGTAAAAAACAAATCGATGAATATTGAAACTCTCCTCAGTATGTAGGCTGTGCTATCCATACAGTATAAAAGGAGGAGTGTATCCATATTCCCCTGAATATCTACCAGGTCTTTCTGGAGGATATGTGAAAACGTTGGAGAAACCAAAGATAATACATCTGACTTTAGATGTACTGAAACCCCATCAACCCCCACTACCCGAATTTGCTACCTACATGGGTGAGCTACCGGGATTAACTAGAGTAGACATCTCCGTAGTTGAGATGGATGAGAAGACAGAGAGCCTCAAGGTTATCGTAGATGGTACGAGTCTAGACTATGAGGAGCTCAAGGGTCACATGGCTAGGCAGGGTGCCGTTATCCACAGCGTAGACAAGGTTATTGTAGAGTAAGCTATGCCAACCAAGCCAACCCTCCAAAGTTATCTGGATAAACCCAGTGATGCAGAGCATCGTTTCATATTATTCGCTGCCCCACTGGATGCTACTACTAGCAACCGCAGCGGCACCCGTTTTGGTCCTGATGCGGTGCGCAGGGAGAGCACATTCTTGGATACTTATTCTGTTCGGAGTAGGCTTGACTGGGATGACATTGACCTAGGTGACATCGGTGATGTGGACTGCAGCAACGTCGAGGGATGCTTGGCTGGTATCGAGGAGACCATCAAGGATATTGATGGCTTCCCTGTGATGCTAGGAGGCGAACATACCATAACCTTAGCTGCTATTCGTGCATTGAAGCCTGAACTCGTGGTTGTATTCGATGCTCATCTTGATCTCAGGGATGAGTTATTCGGTGAGCGCCTATGTCACGCTACTTACCTTCGGAGGGCTATCGAGGAAACAGGTTGTAATGTTTTGGTGGTAGGCGCTCGTGCCTTGAGTGGAGAAGAGGTGGCTTATGCCGGTGCCTCTGGTAATGTGGCTTTTATCACATCAAGGGAATGTCTCAAGGACCCCGAGGGTTGCATTGAAAGGATCACACGAGGTGTCCAATCAGCAGTCTCTGTTTATCTTAGCATTGACCTAGATGCCCTTGATCCCGCCTATGCGCCTGCTGTTGGTAATCCCCACCCAGAGGGGCTAACCACAGGTATGCTCTTGGATTTTGTTAATGCGGTGATGCAGGGGAAAGTTGTGGGGTTGGATCTAAACGAGGTGTATCCCCATTATGACTCTGGTGTTACAGCTACTACTGCGGCTTACATTGTGATGGAGTCACTGTATAGTTTTTTGAGGCACAGGGATGAGTGAGGTCATCGAGTGGGATATTCGTGTCCCCTTGGTCTCGAATGTCTATGTTTTAATTGATATACTCATTGCCTTGTTGCTTGTCTCAGGCGCAATGATGACCCTTGTGCTCTATGTGACTGGTTTCACAGATGTTTATGGGGTTTTCAGGTTGTTTTTAATTGCTGATGGTGTGCTCATTGTACTGCTTTTCATGGTCATGGGGATAGTTTTCACCAATCGCTTCCAGTTGCTCTATAGACTCAACACCGAGGGCGTTCTTGTACGAGTAGGGGAGTTTGAGAGCAGCCTAAACAGGATGGCTTGGAGCGTTACTGGTTTTGTCCAGAGGCATGGTGTATCTGGTGGTAGGGTTTTCTCGATGGTGAATGAGGAGCTTTTTGTCTCCTGGGAGAAGGTGTCTCGTGTTGTGTTTGATGATCGGCGTCGTGTAGCATCCTTGATATCTGGTTCTCGTCCTGTGATGAGGGTTTACTGCACTCCTGATAATGTTGACATGGTTTTCAGTGCGATTCATGGATATCTGCCTGAGCCTGAGGAGTAGTCATCAGGGTTTTCAAGTCGCGTGATATTGTTATATCGCCCCGTTGCATATAGACGTGGATATGGTGGCGGACATTGAGTGATGAAGAGATAGTAGGAGTACGTGGTAGGGTCGCTCCAGATAATCTTGGGACAAGTTATTTGTTGTCTGCTGGGTATGATGGGCAGCAGAAGAAGGCTTATGTTCGCCTCTATGAGCCAGAGGAGGAGCAGATCTATCTCTGGTATGATAATACAGGGCATCTACCTTACCTTGTATCAAAAAAGTCCGCCGCCGAGCTTGGTGAGAATGACCGAGTAGTCAAGCATCAAGGCTTCGTCAGGTTTGATGAATCAGTAAAATATGACGCCCTCATTGATCAAAATATTACCATTACGAAGATCTTGGCTGAGGACCCACTGAGTATCGGTGGTGGCGCGGGATGTATCAGGAACCTGCTCGATGAGAGCTGGGAGAACCGTATCCGGTATTATGCCTGTTATATCTATGATCAGGGTCTTGTGCCGGGGATGCCTTATCGGGTGGTT
>CAZZFH010000136.1:0-6432 GCA_964653295.1 uncultured Candidatus Bathyarchaeia archaeon
GCCCAGCGTTCCTAATACATAACTCCAACCCGGGCACATCTGACTTCGCAGTACAAATCGAGATCGGAGCCTCACCTACACCCATAACACCTAGTTTAACGAACTGGCCTGGCATATAGGAGAAATTTTCCTCATCCTTTGGGTCCTGGAATCTGAGTGTTATTAGTTTCTCGATATCCGTCATCGTATGGATCTCGGTAATTCTTGCTTTCATGGGTGAAAGCGGGTTATTCTCTTTCACTGGATCTCACCTCTCAATTTCTGTATAACCTCAACATAATCTATCTCAGCAGGACAATACGTGGTACAGCGACCGCAACCAACGCAGTTAGGCATATCCTCCTTGAGGCTCCCCTTACAGTTGATCCTGTTCCTTAGACGCTCTTTCGAGGTTGCCCTGAAGTTATGCCCTCCAGCAACCAATCCATGCTCCTGAAGCATGCAGGAGTACCATGTTCTTATCCGCTCACCTGTGTTAAGATTCAGGTCCACATAGTCCTGTACATCGTAGCATCTGCATCGCGGGCATACCAAGTTACAAGAGCCACAGCTCAGGCATTTTTCTCCATACTCAGCCCAGACAGGGCTATCATAATTCAGGTCTAACATTTCCTGTAGCCCAGACATCTCAAGATTCTTTGTAAAAGAACCCAATCGCTCATTCTCAGCCATCTTGTAGAGTTCAATATCCTCCTCAGTAACATCAGTAAACAGAGAACTATTCTCTTCAAGTAGTCTGTATCCTTTCAATGAGCCTACACGGACAAGATACCTATCCCCTATATCATGGAGGAATAGCTCAAAGCCATCCTTGGCGTAGTCTGTGCCGGTTGATTTACAGAAACAATGATCATCTGGAGTACAGCTAATCCCAATTATTGTGGTGTTTTCCCTTCTTTCATTATAATATTTGTCAGTGAAGGATTCCAAATACACCTTGGCTAGAAGATTTAACGCATTCAGGTCACACGGATGTACACCAAATAATACGATCGGATCATCCATGGCTTGTATCTCATAATATTCCTCTTTTTCCTTATTGAAAGTGAAAATAGTCTCACTTGGAGAAATAAAGAACTTTTTTGGAGGGATCATTGTGCGCGTATACCCTAGATCCGCTTCCTTTAGCGAAGTTACCTGTTTGAAGCTATGTGACTCTGCACTCGTTTTTACCGGAGCGTAAATATTCCCTGAGTTCCTGAGAGAGTAGCTGAATTGTTCAATATTCTCCTTGCTTAGAATTTTATACAATTGCTCGGTCAAGTCGTTACCCTTAGAGCCTATTTACTATATTTATTATAATTATCTTTATTGGTGCTAAAAATCTCTGAAAGATCAAGTTAATTCGACAAACATCGATAAAGATGCCGACGGCCTGAGAAGCCTTAAAATAGCTCCTCGTCAGAGCTTCTGAGATTCTAAGATTAGGGGATATAGTAGTGAGTAGAAAACCTAGAGAAATCGCTGAGACGATTCAAATAAGTGGTATAAATAAATCGCATACAGAGTCCAGCAGATTACTGATACTTGGGCTACTAGCAGGAGCCTATGTAGGGTTCGGAGCCCAAATAGCTACAACTGTAGCAATAGATTCCGCCCAATATGTGGGATTAGGAATATCAAAAATAATCATAGGAACAGTTTTCTCGGTTGGTTTGATGCTCGTGATTCTTGGTGGCGCTGAGTTATTTACTGGTAACTGCTTGATCTTGTTATCAGTGCTTGGGGGTCGCGTGAAGGTTTCTGAGTTGTTAAGAAATTGGTCCATTGTTTATTTGGGTAACTTCCTCGGCTCAGTACTACTCGCATACATCATCTTTAACGCAGGGCTCTATAACATGGGCTCAAACGCTTTGGGAACAACCGCAATAAACATAGCCAACTCCAAGGTAAACCTCACATTCACACAAGCATTCTACCGTGGGATAGCATGCAACTGGCTCGTATGTCTTGCAGTATGGATGGCAACCTCAGCCGAAAACACCTCAGGAAAAATCCTAGCATGCATCTTCCCAATCATGGCGTTTGTGGGAAGCGGGTTCGAACACAGCGTCGCAAACATGTTCTTCGTACCCATGGGTATAATGCTTAACGACGTACCGGAAGTGATATCTCTAGTAGGGCTTAACACAGCAAACCTAAACTGGATTGGATTCATACTGAAAAACCTCATACCGGTTACTCTCGGAAACATAATTGGGGGCTGCTTCTTCGTATCAACCCTCTATGCATATGTCTATTCAAAAAACACTAAACAAAATCCATGATCATAGCCTTCGCAGTTTGACGAACCGCCTCAACACTACTAAATTTTGGAGACCATCCAGTCTGCTTTAACCAATTCATATCTAGCTGCATAACCTTGACATCCCCCTTCCAGCCCCGACCCCCATCAACACCACCAGTTAAACTAATCTCAGCGCCAGACACCCCCATCTCTTCTTTCACTACCTCTGCGATCTCTAGGACATTGGTTCTGTCCTCTGACCCAATGTTGAAGATATCCACTACTCCACCATTATCAATACCACGCATTATTCCCTCAACGCAATCATCGATGTATAGATAAGATTTGGATTGAGTCCCATCCCCTAAAACCACAAGTCTATCCGGAGTCTCACGAAGCTTTCCAATAAAATCATAGATAACCCCATGATTACTCCGGGGCCCAACCACATTAGCCAGCCTAAAGATCACTGCCCTGAAACCATACATAGAGGCATATGCTGAGAGAAGCCCCTCGCATGCAAGCTTGGAAGCACCATATAGAGAGATTGGAGCCATTGGACCGTAACTTTCCAGAGTAGGGATTTGATTGGGCTCTCCATATACTGTGCTAGTTGATGTGAAAGCTATGAATCTCTGTTTATTGTCCTGTCTCATTGCCTCAAGTAGATTAAAGGTTGCCTCAATATTCTGTTTAAAATGGTCCTCTGGGGAGGCGTTTTTCGCGTTTACTTCTGGGTTTGCTGCGAGATGATATACCTGATCACATCCACTCATAGCTGCATTCACTTTTTCTTTGTCTAATAGATCGATTTCGTGAAACTCAAACAAAGGGTGATCAATCCATTGACTCAGATTATCAAGTGTACCAGAGACAAGATTATCCACGACTCTAACTGGTTTATCGGAACGAATCAGATAATCAACAATATGGCTCCCTATGAATCCTGCTCCACCTGTTACAAGGGCTTTCAATGTATATTCAACATGGAATATGTCTACTATGTTAAATGGTTAATCTGAGTAACGATAATAGTAGACTGCGAAGACTATCTGAGCAAGGAAGAAGACCATCACTGATCCTGCAAAATAGGACAGATTGAATACCCCCCTCAAATAGAACCTTATGAAACCCGCCCAAAGGAGTGAAAACAATCCATTGAAGACCTCTTGAACCGATTTCAATGGATAAATCCACAATAAATAACGAATTGCCCCAGAAGCAATACCCCAGACACCCATTGCAACAAAAAACCAGTAACCAGAAACCAGTAAAACATCGGGAGGTACCAAAACCCCCCCTTCTGCGAGAGACATAATCCAAGATAAGAATGCCCCGATTGTCTCTGGAGAGTTAATCAATATAGTTGCAGTGACAACGAGCAGTATTCCGAAGTTGAGTATCGAGAAGGGATCAAAATCCGATGCAGCCTCAGAAGAGATTATCTCACGCGAATTTGATTGGATCACTCTGGGTCTAGCAAGGAAGGGTATCTGCATCCCTCTTCCGCTATACGTAACATAGGTTCCACTTTGCTTGTCCAGATACTTATCCCGCGGAACATGAGAAGGAAAGACCCCAGCCATAAAATCTATCAACAAAAGAACCCAGTGAGCCTTTGATAGGTTTCTCAAAACTACACCAAACAGACCCGGTCTCCCACCCTTATCAGAGAGAACCATTAACCCCAAGATCTGTTTACCAAAAGTCGCCCCATAAATCAGCTCAAGGACAACCGAGTATACTATCTGGGCTAACCCAAGATACAATGGAAGCGCCCAAACTCCCTGCCAAGACCAGTTATCACCAAAAAGAGAACCAACAAGCAACGGGATAAACGCAAAAACAGACAAAAGAAACGAGAGAACCCAAACAAAAACCAAGTCCAATAAATAAGCAAACAACCGTAACGCCCAGAGGCTCTGAAACCTAAAATCCCTAATAAGAGCCTCCACCCCATCCATCCTAACTTGTGGAGGGAGCCTTGCCCCACACCTCCAGCAATAGACATCATCAGGAGAGTTGGGTTCACCGCATTTTCTACATCTAGGCATCCTTATTCAAGACTCTTTGATATGGAAACTGGTTTAAAGAGATTAGGCTACTCTGAGTCAAAACGCCACTTGAGATCAAACATACTCCCAAGCGCCTTGGCAACACCTGGATGCGCAGTCAAAGCCGCCTCTCTAAGGAAGAACGGTACCCCCTCCTCCTCAACCAAGAAAATGGCTTTCCCATTAGCATCTGGATCTATAATACACCCACGAATTTCAACCACATCGCTAAATCTTATGTTAGCCTTAACACCTATTAAGTCTCTAATTAATCTAATTGTCTGCTCTTGTTTCAAGACATCAATTTGACTCAGAGAACTAGGCGTCCTCATGAGAATCTTTATCTCAACACCACGTTCAGCTACACCCACAAGCTCATCTTTGACATCATCAACGTACTCCATGGCTCGAGTAGAGATAAACAGAGTTCCCTTCGCCTGCCTGTAAAGTTTCTTTGTTTCCTCGAGTGACACATCTCCGACACTAACAATTCTTATAAGGCTTGTTCGCTGCTCAGCGGTTCCAGCCTTCAAAAATATATCATCTGATACTCGTTCAAAATCATCTCGATAAGACTCAATTACACTGAGTTCTTTCCTTATCTCTTCACGGCTCGCAGTCACCAAGGCATCTGCTATCTCATTTGGGGTTAAAGGGGCGTATAGTGCTGGTCTGCCTGGTCGTACTATTATCAAACCTTTTTGGCTTAGTTCATCGAGCACCCCGTATATTCTAGCGTTAGGAACTCCGCTGGATTTGCTTAGGATGGTGGCTTTCGTCTCGCCCAGATATAGGAGATGGGATAAGGCTGAAGCCTGATATTCATTTAGTCCCATATTGGATAGCTGCATCTTTACTTGGTTTATTTGGGGTTCCATTATTAGCGCCTCGTTGTTGATGTTGTTTAGATAATAGGATTTATAAGAGATAAACTTACTATCCTCGAGTAGTAACAAATACCTAGGGGTATAAAAAGGTGAAATCAATGAAAGTAATGATAATGGGAATGGACGGCTATCTAGGCTGGACCTTAAGCATGTACCTTGCAGACAGAGGACATGAGGTAAGTGGAATAGACAACATGCTTAGAAGAAAAATGGTCGCAGAGATCGGAAGTCAAAGCATTACCCCAATCAAGACTATAGAAGAAAGATTAGAGGCATACAAAAAAGCATCAGGAAATGAACTCACATTTTACAAAGGAGATTTAATGGAGTCAGCCTTCGTAGATTTAGCCATCAAGAAGGAGCAACCCGATTGTATAGTTCAACTGGGCCAGATTCCGAGCGCTCCTTATAGCATGATTGATGTTGAGCACTGTAACTTTACTCAAAATAACAACATCATTGGGCACAATAACATCTTATTCGCGATCAAGGACCATGTGCCTGACTGTCACTTACTGAAACTAGGAACTATGGGAGAATATGGAACTCCAAACTTGGATATCCCAGAAGGATTCTTTGAGATAGAGTATAGAGGCAGAAAGGATAAACTTCCTTTCCCAAGGCAGCCAGGAAGCTGGTACCACCTAACAAAAGTACATGACACATGGAATCTAATGTTTGCCAACAAGATTTGGGGAATAAGGGCTACAGATGTAATGCAAGGAGTAGTCCATGGTTTGAACACTCCCCAGATGGTTAACGAGGATCTACTCACAAGGTTTGATTGTGATGAGGTCTTCGGTACAGCAATCAACCGGTTCTGTGCACAGGCAGTAATAGGTCATGAACTCACCCCATATGGTAAAGGCGGACAGACCAGAGGTTATCTGGCTCTACGTGATAGTATGCAATGCTTTACGATAGCAATAGAGAATCCACCCAAAGAAGGAGAGTACAGGGTATTCAACCAGTTTGATGAGACTTATAGCGTAAATGATCTTGCTGAACGTGTCTCCAAAGTAGCTCAGGAATATGGTCTGGAGGGAAAGATCTGGAATATACCCAATCCTAGGTTGGAAGCTGAAGAGCACTATTACGAACCAGATATGGCGCACTTACCAAATCTAGGTTTCAAGCCGACATACTCCTTGGAAAAAGAACTCAATATCACTATTCCCAAGCTTATGGAGTATAAAGACCGTATTGAGGCTATGCGTCACACTATCGATCCCAAGATCAAGTGGACCAATTAACCACCCTCTTT
>CAZZFH010000137.1:0-6296 GCA_964653295.1 uncultured Candidatus Bathyarchaeia archaeon
TGGGGATTTTTTTGCTTTTTTTGAGAAGGACCTGTTGGTTTCGTGGAATCTTGATGAGTCTGAGATACTGGTTGAGGATGTTGTTGTTAATGTTCGGTTGACATCCTTTGGTATGAGTCGTGAGTTTACAGATCTACTTGTTGTTTATACCAAGGGGTTTTTTGATGAACTCGGATATGTGGTTTCTGATGAAGATGTATTACTCGGTCTGGTTTCTTTCAAGTTTATTAAGAAAATGAAATGATTTTATGCGATTTCCAGTTCTCAATTAATTAGCTGCTTCTATCAAATTTAATTGGTAATTGAATGGGTGATACCATTCTTGTTATATCTATAAATCGTATTCTTCTTTGAAGGTGACCCTTTGAATCCTAATGTGCTCAGCCAAAGATATGCAACTAAAAAAATGAACACAATATTCAGCGAGGCGGGAAAAACAAGGCTTGAACGTGAGTTCTGGCTCAGTATACTAAAGGCTCAAAGAGACCTTGGGCTGGATATTCCAAAGGAGGCTGTTCAAGCATATGAGGACGTATTAGATAATATTGATCTAGGGCTCATTGAGAAGATTGAGCGCCGTACCAAGCATGATGTTAAGGCAAAGATAGAGGCTTATTGTCAGGCAGCAGGTGGCTACGAGTTTGTTCACCTTGGTATGACCAGCCGGGATTTGACAGATAACGTTGAGCAGATACAGATTAAACGAGCAATGAGCCTGGTGTTTGGTAAATATGTTAGTGTCTTGAGGCATCTTGTTGAAAAATCTGATGAATATCAGGGCATCGAGTTGACAGCTAGGACCCATCATCAGGCAGCTCAGCCCACCTTGCTTGGTAGGCGTTTCAGCATGTGGGCTGAAGAGCTACTAGTTCACCTAAGGGAGTTTGAAGCATTTATCGAGGCATATCCCATGAGAGGCATCAAGGGCGCTGTTGGCACCCAGCTTGACATGGTTAACTTGCTTGGGTCCAAAGAGAAAGCAGTCCAACTTGAGCAGATAATCGCTGAAAAGCATGGCTTCAAAAATATCCTAAGTTCGACTGGGCAGGTTTATCCAAGGAGTCTCGATTACAAGCTGCTCCTGCATCTTTCAACTCTCTCAGCTGCGTGCGAGAACTTTGCTAAATCTATTAGGTTGATGGCGGGGTATGAGCTGGTTACTGAGGGGTTCAGGAAGGGGCAGGTGGGCAGTAGTGTCATGCCTCATAAGATGAACACCCGGAGCACAGAGCGTATCTGTGCATTTAGCGAGTTGTTAAAGATGTATGCTGACGGCGGCTCCAGACTCTCAGGTGATCAATGGGAGGAAGGAGATGTTAGCTGCTCAGCGCTCAGACGTGTGTTAATCCCTGACGCATTCTATGCCACCGATGGGCTTCTGGAGACCACATTGACTGTGTTAAACCAGATGGGCGCATATCCTGCTGTAATATCTAAGGAAGTTGATCGGTATTTACCATTCCTAGCGACAACAGAGATTCTGGGGACCGCCGTGAAGCATGGTATGGGTCGTGAGCAGGCTCATAGCCTGATTAAGAAACATGCTATCGCTGAGGCTTTGAAGATGCGGGAGGAGGGAAGTGATGTGAATCTGTTGATGGATAGGCTCAGTGAGGAGCAGGAGATTATTGCTGCTGGCATCACCCGTGAGATGCTCCTTGATTTGTTGAAGAACAGGAGTCACTTCTTGGGAAACTCTGATGTCCAGATCAAATCGGTCGTGAAGAAATCCAAGCCATTACTAGACAAGTACGTTAATGAGGCGGCTTATGAGCCGGGGGACATCCTCTAGGACTCTGAGCTACTCCTCAAGTACATTACAGTAGCTGTGGCTATGAATACCACAACAACGAATCCAATGAGCATATGAGGTGCCGGAATTCTCGTTAATGGATTTATCGCAAATTGGGTAAGATAGGGAATGGCAATGTATATCCCAGCTGTAATTCCTGCGGTTACAATCGTCAATAGTAATAGGTAGCTTACCTGTCCCTGAGTAATATCGTTGATATCCTGCTCATCTGAGCCTCTTCCCCTGAGTTCATCTCGGACATACCTGAAACGCACAGTATATCTTAGCATCAGATAAGTCATTTGAAGCAAGAGACCTACTGCGAAGACCCAGATGTGGGTTACCCCCGGTATTGGCTTGAGATCAAATATTAGTCCTATCCAGTTGAATGTACTGAAGTCCAGTACGCTGGGGAAAAACATGAGCATGTTTAAGCTGAAAAGCCTGCCGAACCAGATCTCGTCCCCTCTTCTCCAAAAGGTAAAGCTAGCGAACAATACTAGGACAATTACAGCGATGTTAAAGTAAGGCATATAAGGCTCTAGGGTTGGACCGAGGAAGCTGTTGGATATCTTGGTTATGATCTTACTGTAGAGGGTTGTCTGGACCATGGTTACTGCTGCCATATATGTGGCGGCTATTGCTAACAGTGCCTCCAGGGTTCTTACGAAGCTTTCTCTCATCCACCCACCCTCTGTCTCTGTAGTGCGCTGGCGAAGCTCTCCTCTATTGGGTCCCAGTTCAACACAGTGACACCCATTCCTCTAAGGTGCTCATAATATGGCTTGGTGTAATATGTCAAGAACCCTGCCGCGATCTTCTCCTCATCGCTCTGTGCCGCGATATTGTATCCCTGAACATTGAATAGGATGATGTTTGGTCTTCCACCGATCCTGCCCATGTATTTGTGGAGCTCCTTGACTCCATCAACTATTCCCTGTATTCTAGCACCCTCGATCATGCTAACGAGGATGAAGAGGGGCTGGGTGCCAATGATGTATCGTCTACAACTGTGTATCGCTTCTTTGAGGCTCTCCTTGCTGTATTTTATGTCTACGTAAAGCATCTCCCGGGTTATCTTGTATTGTTGCCGTTTGCCTGTGTCAGGGAAGATTACTCTTGTATCGCTTCTCTGCTTACCTGGCATGAGTGTATTATCCTTTGATTCTGGGATGTAGATATCCGGCTCCATCTGTTCTATTCCCGGTAGTTCTAGATCAAGTGGCTGTTTGTGGGGGTTCTCGAATGGGCCTTCCCATTGGCTGGCATCGTGATTGTAAACGCAGAAGCCCACTCTACATTCCCTTTCGAGGTAGAAGTTGGTGAATCCTAGTGCTGCTCTGATGGCGTACTCCATGGTGTTGTTGACCTTCGTGCCCAGCGCCATGTGTGTGGCGCTGTCGAGGAATATCCACACTACTTTTTTGCCCTCTTTTTCATAATCGTTAATCAGGAATTTAGGGTTTAATAGGCTCAGATGCTTGGCTGATGCCTTCCAGTTGATGGACCTGTAGTTGTCGCCATTCTGGTAATCTCTTATCTCCTTAAAGTCGGTTGTTGGGATTCCGAATCTGAACCGGGCGTCCATCGGCATGGGGATTCTGCTGATGCTCTTATGGTTCTTGATCTTTTTGACGAACAATGGATGGGGCTGTACTATGATTGCACGTTTCGCATCCAGCACCCCTAATACATTTGCGTTTACCTGTAGTGGGTGCCGTACCTCATAGTTCACCTGCCTGACATCAAAATATCCTCTCTTGGCGCAAAGAGCAGTATAGTTTAGGTCGATTGTTTTTGGGCGGAGCCCCTTCCAGACGGCTTTGAAGTTATTTCCTTCTTCAAGAGCGAAGCTCTTGGGTAGGGTATCGCTTATAGTTACGATTCCCGGTCCTCCTTCAATGGTCAATTGAAGACTGTCGCTCACTTTATCGTCTACATTTACTTTGATGTCTTTACTTACTCGTTCTACTGATGTTACGCTTGGTTGACCGATAATTACGGCGATACTGAGGAAAATTATCGGTACTAACCCTAGTGTAATCAGAATAAGGTTACCCAGAAACATGCCTAACACTATGTAGACGACTGCTGTGACTATCAGCTCCAGCGTGTCCTGGGTTAACATACTTTATCTTTTTCCTATGAATTCCTTCGGCACTTCTATCTGCTCAAGAATCTCGTTGAGTACAGCATCGACGCTGAAACTACCCTCCAGCACGTACTCCATCTTCATAATACACCTGTGGCCAAGGGCGTCGTGGACGAACATTTTGACATCGTCTGGCGTGACAAAGGCTCTTCCAGTGATGGCTGCATGTGATCTCGCAACTTTGAGTAGCGCTAAGCCTCCTCTTGGGCTTGCCCCTACTTCTACTACTGGGTGTTTCCGTGTCTCTCTGATAATCTCACTAATATAGTCGATGATCTTGTCATCAACGTAGATTTTTTCCTCGATAAAGTCCTGCACTGCTTTGAAGGTCTGCTGGTTGGTTACTGGCTGAATTAGCTGTGTGGGGTCATCTTGTTTCCAGTAGATCCTGCGCTTGAGTATTAGGGCTTCTTGGCTTAGGGTTTCAACATATCCCATGCTCATCTTCAAAATGAATCTGTCCATCTGGGCCTCTGGTAGGGGGTATGTTCCCTCCATCTCTATTGGGTTCTGGGTGGCGATTACGAAGAAGGGTTTTTCCAGTTTGTGGGTCTCTCCCTCTATGGTTACTTGTCGCTCCTCCATGGCTTCTAGTAGCCCTGCTTGTGTTTTGGGTGGTGATCTGTTGATCTCGTCTGCGAGAAGAATGTTAGTGAATATTGGGCCTCTCTCTAGTGTGAATGTCTGATCCTGCATCCTGTATACCTTGGTTCCAAGGATGTCGGCTGGCATTAGGTCCGGTGTGAACTGTATCCTGCTCATCTTGCATCCTGTAATCTGGGCGTAGAGTTTTGCTAACAGCGTCTTCCCCAGCCCAGGATAGTCCTCGAATAGGACGTGGCCATTGGCGAAGCTGGCTGCCAGCAATTTTCTCAGTACCATTCTTTTTCCTACGTAGACCTTTCCCAGGCCTTCAAGTATCGCGTTGCTTATGGCGCGAACTCTGTCGACGTGCATGGCTTGCATTTATTGTCCTCCATTTTCTTCTGATTGCCTCGTGTTTTTATACACCCCGAGGCCAAGGGCGTTGATGCGTTCAACGGTCTTTTGAAGGACCTGCATCCTTCGTTCCCGGTTCTTCTCCTCAATTTTGTCGCTTGTTCCGCGGCGTGAGAAGTGGGGGAACTTTTGATCCTCATATTTGATGAATTCGTCAAGGCTCTCCGCCATCTCTTTCTCTGATGCCCGGTTCTCGTTGAGGAACCTGAACAGCTTCACCAATAAGTTCTCTTTGTTTCCCCGTTGTATGAATTCATCGATTATCTCGGTAAAGTCTTTTAATGATTTTCCCTTTGTGGCGCTCGTATCTTGTATATGCTTGGTCCAGCTACCTATCTCAGTGGGGACCATCATGGACTCTGTCATTCCCCGACGCATTATCTGGAAAATGAATGCCCCTATTATGACTATGCCTGTCCATTCAACGTATGGGCTCAGCTGCTTGATTACCGGGCTCACCTCTGTCAGAGATCCGCTCATGAAGTTGATATACAGGGTGGCGATTAGGCTCAGGGCTACTACGAAGAAGTAGTTTGCAGCGATCCCACCTATCTGTGCCAGATACGGGTTTCTGCTGTCCCTGAATATTCCCACGAGTGTCACTACTGAGGCTGCGGTGAAACCCCAGTTGAGCATGCTCTTAATCATTTTCACTTGCTCTGACTCAGGTACACCTGGAACAATCATGTATAGGTTGACTAGCTGTACACAGACTTGCCCAAGGATGAATATGGCGAGGGCGCCTGCGATAACTCTGATGTAGAATTGGCTTCGTAGCTCTGCGATTGTGGCCAGTATGGAGTAGAGGAAATAGACTGCGAAACTTCCCATGAAGAGGTATCCTGCTACCTTTGTTGGTTCGCTTACTGGTTGGAGTATCATGAATACTGTGATTAGGCTGGCGAATCCTCCTGCGTAGAGTCCGCTGATGATTACGCTGTTGATTTTTCCCTCGAATAGTGCTCCGATGAGGCTGGCTATGTAGAAGAATGTTAGGGCTATTATGACTGGGACCATTATTATGTAGATCCCTGCTGGGGCCATGTTTTCTGGGATATAGGGTAGGAAGCTGGCAACGTCTCCTATAGTTACAGATGATCCGAAGCTAAGTATAGCAAGTACTGCAACTACGAATATGTATAATCCTGTGGCTCGTATTAGCCTGCTTCTAGTCTCGTGTTCCACTCTTCATCAGCTCGATTATTAACTCAATGGTTGCGTTTGTACGCTTAAAATCATCTTGGCTCAGGGTGATGTTGCTGTACATGGCTATCTCATAGCTTGATACTAGGTCTTCTAGCAGCGCGTCTGCTGTCTGGGGTAGGCGTTCTTCGAGTATGTATTGGGCTTCAC
>CAZZFH010000138.1:0-6246 GCA_964653295.1 uncultured Candidatus Bathyarchaeia archaeon
AATAACGTCCGTAATTACGGACGAAATAATATCGTCTGTAATTACAGACGAAATAACCTCCTCCCATGATTTTTCAGGGAAAATTATGTTTGAAACATCTCAGGGTGCCTGAGATGCCAACTGGTCCTATCCTGATACATCTTAGCAATACTCAGTACAATATTCTCGTCATAAGGTCTACCCATGAACTGTATTCCAGTTGGTAAGCCTTCCTCGCTGAACCCGCTTGGTACCCCTATCGATGGTAGTCCGGCTGCGTTTCCTACGGCTCCCATGATGTCTTTGTGTGCCCAGGGTCTACTTGTCGGGAAAGGCTGATCTATTGGGTGAGCGGTTGTGCCACTCGTGGGGGCGATAATGACGTCATACTCTTCCATCATGTCCTCGGCTATCTTGCACATCTTCTCCCTAAGCCTCAGAGCCCTCAGGTAGTCTTTTGCGAGCACTTGGCTCCGGGCATATGGACCGTATCTGTCTTCTGGTGCTGTTAGCTCTGCTGCAAAGCCTTGTTCTGTGAAGTCATCGAAGGCTGCTGCGGCTTCTCCGCCTAGGATTCCTCTTGTTACTGCTTGGTATGGGAACTCTGGGAACTCGATCTCTTCTATTGTGCAATATTTCTCCAGCACCCGTGTGGCTGTTTTGAAGTTTTCCGCCACTGCTTCCTGTTTACCTTCTAGCACGTCTTTGATTATGGCTAGCTTGAAGTCCCTCTCCTCGGGCAGATAATTCCATTTCTCCTCTGCTGTGCTTGGATCAGCGGGGTCTGGTCCGGCTATCGCCTCAAGCACCAATCCACAGTCATCAGCACATAAACAGAGGGGACCAAGCTTGTCAAGGCTCCAGCTTAACGCCATGGCACCATGTCTGCTAACCCTACCATATGTTGGTCTGAGCCCTGCTACCCCACAGTTGTTACTGGGGCTCAGTATGCTGCCCCATGTCTCAGAGCCTATGGCGAAGGGGACCAGTCCGGCTCCGACTGATGAGCCTGAGCCGCTACTGCTCCCACCACTCCAGTGTTTGAGGCTCCAGGGGGTTGCGCAGGGCCCTGTGAAACTTGCGTTAGGTTGTCTATACCCCATTCCCCCGGCTAGCTCAATCATAGCGAGCTTAGCTACAAGCACCGAGCCCGCTGCCTCAAGCTTCTTGACCACTGTTGCATCGTAATCAAACCGTTGTTCTCGGAGGGGGTATGCCCCCCAAGTGGTTGGTATGCCCCCTGATGTCGCCAAAAGGTCCTTGCCTCCCCAGGGGATTCCGTGGAGTGGTCCCCTGTTTTTTCCTTTTTTGAGTTCTTCTTCAGCGGTTTTTGCTTGTTTGAGTGCTCTTTTCTCTGTGATGGTGACGACGCAGTTGAGCACTGGCCCATATTCTCGGAGTCTTTCTAGGCTGATCCTTGTTAGCTCTGTGGGGGTGGTCTCTCCTGTCTGGATTGCCCCTGATAGCTCACGTATTGTCTTGTAGATCATTTCCTGTCTTTCCTATAGGGTCTGAAAACACTGTAGGGCTCATCGCTGTTCTCCAGCGGTATCCCCCGTATCTTTTCCAGTACATCAATCATGGGGTCAAGGCTCGCCTCAATAGCAGCCAGCTGCTCCTCATCAAGCCTGTCCCCATAAAGAACCTTGATGCGTTCAAGCATGTGCTCTTTCTCGGTCTTAGAATCACTCATAGTGTAGAATTATTGGTTGTGGCTATAGCTTTTCTGACATGGGTTATCGCTCTATAATTTCTAAATATCCCGCCGCTATCCACCATGCATATTGACGGATCGAGCCCTTCCCCCTACTGACAAGTACGTTGTCCTGCATATTGATGATGAGCCTGAGCAGCTCTTCTTCGCCAAGACCTTCTTAGAGGAATCAGATCCAAGCCTGGACATAGTGTCGGTGAAAACATCCAAGGAGCTACTGGATCGGCTTGATGAGCAAGTGGATTGTATCGTCGCGGATTATGTGATGCCGGATCTGAACGGCATGGAGCTATGCAAACTAGTGAAAGAGACCTTCAATACCCCATTCATCATGTACACCGGCAGGGGCAGTGAGGTCGTAGCAGAGGCAGCCTTCCAGTCAGGCGTTGACGATTACGTGAGAAAAGAAGCAGATCCCAGTCACTATCAGTTATTGGCTCGTCGTATCAAGAGCCATGCTGAGGCCAACAGGAGTAAGCGTGAGGAGAGACGGTATCAGGAGCGTCTTGAGGGGGTTAGGCAGAATCTTAGCCTTATTGCTTCTGCGAACTCTATTGGGGATGTTGCCTCGATTACTTTCAAGATACTGGAGGAGGTTATGGGGTTCAACCGTGGCTCATTCGTATACTTGGAGGATGGTGTACAGACACCTATCCAAAGCATCGGGGAGATACCGGAAACTCTGTTTAGTATGGATGAGCTTGATTATGATATTTCTCAGAAGCAGCTGGATGATCTGTGGGTTTTGATCGTGCCATTGATGATGGATACTATTCACGGTGTATTACGTATCTATCAGGAAGAGCCCTTCAACAAGCAAGACTATCCTATTCTTGAGGCGGTCTCGCTGCTAGTGGCGCAAGCCATAACTCGTGTAATTCAGGTCGAGACCATCAGTGCCTCTGAGAAACAGTTCAGGAGTATCGTAGAGAACGTCCAAGACGTTATTATACTGACTAAACCAGAGGGCACTATCACCTATATTTCTCCTTCAGCAGAAGCATTCCAGTATGATCCAAGCACGCTCCTCAATCGAATGTGGGGTGAACTGGTCCTTGAAGAGGACATGGGCAAGATAACCGAGTTCTACAAAGGTTCTCAGTCCGGTAAGAAGGGTAAGATCAATGAGTACAGGATAATTGGTGGGGATGGGGAGATCCACTGGGTGAGCCACAGCTGGGCGCCAGTAGTGGTAGATAGTGTCGTAAAACAGGTGGTTAGCGCTGTCAATGATATTACTTGGAGAAAAAAGATCGAGAGCACCCTCTACAATAGCATGGATGAGTTGGAGAAAGTCAACAAGGATCTCAATGATTTTACACACATTGTCAGCCACGACCTCAAAGCGCCGTTGATGACTATCGAGAGCTTCAGCGATTTCCTTTTGGAGGATTATTTTGATGTACTGGATGATATGGGTCAGGAGTATCTGGACTCCATCATCAAGGCATCAAACAATATGCGAGAACTAATAGACAACCTGTTAACCCTATCTCGTGTCGGAAGGATAGACACAGAGTATAGCCGCGTAGATATGGTTGAGCTTCTTGAAGAGATCAAGACCGAGCTAAAACCCCAGATGGAGATGAAACAAGCAATAGTCACTGGACAAGGCCTTCCCTCGTTGGTGACACAGAGGACATGGATCAAGCAGGTATTGATGAATCTGGTTGGGAATGGAATCAAGTTTAATGAGACAAATCCACCAAGGGTTGATGTCTCCTGTGTTGAAACCGCTGAGGGCTATCATTTCATGGTAAAAGACAATGGTATTGGAATACCTGAAGAACAGTATGAACACCTCTTCAAGCTATTCCAGCGCCTGGAACACACCAAGAAGTACCCTGGAACAGGGGCAGGTCTCAGTATATGCAAGAAGATTGTCGAGTCTCTAGGTGGAGAGATATGGGTTGAGAGCCAAGAAGGTTATGGCAGTACATTTAAATTCAAAATTCTTGGCGGGGAGTCCGAGCCTGTTGAGGTTTCTCAGGATAGCTTAGAGGTCTCCGCCGAGGAATTGGTAGAATAAAAATGAGGAATCTTAACACAGATTCTAAGCGGATAATGCTTTTTATCCAAAAATTGCTTGAGACAGGCATACATGAAGCGGTTAGCATTAGCTTTAGGAGGTAATGTAGATGGAAGATAGGGTCTACCATGTATTGATGGTCGAGGATAACCCTAATCACTACAAGATTCTCCAGCGCTTCATCAAGAAATCAGGGAAACCAATCGAGGTAGACTTGGTTCCATCAGCGCAAGAGTTCTTCAACGTCTTTCTAGCGAAGAACTATGATCTGATTATGCTGGATTATAACTTGGCTCAGTATACTGGGTTGAGTATCTTAAAGAAGCTGAATGAGCTTGATGTTTTTACGCCCATCATTATGGTTACTCAGCAGAAAGACCCCGAGATCGCTATCAACGCCATGAAGCTGGGGGCAGTGGACTTTATCATCAAGTCCAAGGAGAATTTTGAGCACCTGCCTGAGAAGATCATCGCATATGTTACAGACTATGAGCATGAGTTATCTAATAATGAGATGTTCAAGCATAAACGAAAGAATATTCTCCGAAACAATGATGTCAAGGGAATAGTCAGGTATCTCATCTCAAACAAGGAGCTTGAGCTTCACCCCAAGAGGAGTACCTATCATTACTTTACTCCGGGGCATATCGAGATGGAGATGGAGAAGGAGAACTTTGAGAAGATTCTCCAAGTGCTAACGATCAACAGGATGATGGTTAAGAAGCCCATCGGTGTCAAGGTTACTTGTCCTCGTTGTGATAGTGATGATATCGCTACGGTACCTGTTTGCTCTATTTGTGGTGGGAAGATATTTGTCAAGAACACCACTGGTGGGGAGGCTCCTCTACGGTGTTTGAGTGGCTGTGGTGAGGCTTTCAATGAGGTTAAGATCGCATACAAGTGTAACTCATGCTTCAAGGAGTTCAATCAAGAGGATAGCCGGTATAAGCACATCTATAATTATCAGCTAAACCCCCAGATGATAGAGGAATTCAAAAAGCTCTTGGTTAGCAATGATGAGATTAATCTCTGGGAAGAAAAGAACAAGCAGTATGCCCAAAACCTTGAACAGACCAAGCAGATGCATGAAGAGATAAGAACACAGCTAAGGTCGCTGATTGAGCAACAGATTAAAAAGAGTTAGATTATGCCTGGGCCTCGTAGAGACCCGTATCATTCACTGCTTTGACTAGCTGGTCTTTGGATACGCTGTCGTCTGCTTGGATGACTGCGACTCCAGTCTTGTGGTCTGCCTTGGCTGATTGTACACCCTTGACGGACTCAAGTGCTTTCTTGACCCTCATCTCACAGTGATTACAACTCATTCCAGTTACTTTAAGCTCGATTTGCTTCGACATGGTTCACCTCTGATCTTTTTCTGTTATCGTGGATAATAAAGCCTCAGTGATAGTTTATACATCGCCCCGTTTCGTAAATACTTGTGAGTAAAAAAGAGGAGAAATCCAAGACCCTCGTTATACCGGTAAAGGGAATGCACTGCGCCACATGTGCCCTCAGCATCACCAATAACCTGTACAAGAAGGAGGGCATCAAGAAAGCCGATGTCAATTATGGGACAGAGAAGGCTGTGGTTGAGTATGACCCTGATAAGATTAGCCTCGAAGAGATCGGTGAGACCATACGTGAACTAGAATACGAGGCAGTGATGCCGGGTGATCCCGAGACTCGTGAGGTTACCATGCGTATCCTCGGGATGACCTGTGCTGCTTGTGTAGCTGCTGTGGAGAAAGCCATTGAACGTGTTCCCGGTGTCGAGTCTGTTGTGGTGAATCTTGCCACAGAGAAGGCGTTTGTCAAGTATGACCCCAAGGTAGCGAGCATCGTTGATCTCCGTGAGGCTGTTCGCAGTCAGGGATATGATGTGGCAGGTGAGGAAGAGGTTGATATCTACGAGAAGGAACTCGAGAAATCCAAACAGAGGGTTATCCGTAGCTGGGCTTTCACAATTCCCATCATGATTTGGATGATCCCCCACATGTTCTTCGGTATCACTTGGCCAAACCACTTCATTTTCAATCTAGGAATGACTGTGCTAAGCGCACCCGCGATCTTCTGGGTTGGCTGGCCCACCATCAAATCCGCGTGGGCAGCTGTAACCCATGGCTCAGCCAATATGGATGTATTGATCGCCATGGGTACTATCATCGCTTGGCTGACTGGTCCAGCCAGCTTCTTCACACCCCTGTTTAACTACGCTGGTAGCAGCACCATGATTCTCAGCTTCAACCTTACAGGCAAATACTATGAGGCTCTGGCAAAGGGTCAGAGCAGTCAGGCCATCAGGAAGCTATTGAAGATGGAGGCTAAGTCAGCTCTACTTCTGGTTGATGGAAATGAGCAGGAGGTTCCTATGGAGCAGGTAAAGGCTGGTGATGTGATGATCGTAAAGCCCGGGGAGAAGATACCCACTGATGGTGTGGTGGTTCGTGGTGAGAGCAGCGTGGATGAGTCCATGGCTACGGGTGAGTCAATGCCTGTTGGTAAGCATGTTGGTGATGAGGTT
>CAZZFH010000139.1:0-6245 GCA_964653295.1 uncultured Candidatus Bathyarchaeia archaeon
TTATCTTGAAGCTGCCCGTGACCTGATAGTTTTCTAGTTTGAGGTAAACCTCTGAATCTGTTCTTTGGCTGAGGTCTGGTGAGTATTGGAGTGGTGTATGGCGTGCCCATTTCTGGACTCTTTTTCTTGCCTCGTAGAACTCGGTGAGCTTAATCATATCAAATTAAAATAAATTCCTGTTTAGCTACTTAAAGAAAACGTATTCTATACCATTAAAAATGAAATATATATTTATTAAACAAAAGAAAATTGGCTTAATAAACTTTCTTTATTCTGTTCATAAAACTCATGGATGTTTTTTGTATGTGTAGATTCCAATAGAGACATTAAATGCAATATTTGTTCATTAGGTATTTTATTTATTGCTAATGAATTACATAATCCATGAAGAAAATGTTGTTGAAATTCAAATGATTTATTATTTATTTCATTTCCGACTAAGAAAGGATCGATGTATTCTTTCGGAATTCTACCTATTTCAATAAGATCAAATATTAAAAATGCACATCTTGCTCCAACTTCATATGCTTGAAGTACCTGACTTTCGCCACCCCATGGATGTACGGTATTTACTTTGATGTTTTTTTCTTTCAATTCGTTTTTTATCTTGTTTACGTTTTCTTCTGAACAGTCGAAACGTATCGCAACGTGATCTTCGATTGAGTCACCATGATAATGATTATAAGCAAATCCTTCGATGATGTCTTGAACTTCTAATTCAGTAATCCAGTTTTTTAGATTTTTTATAATGTCAATTTGTTCATATGGTGTTCCATTAATATTAAATTGATACCACATAGGTTGATCATGCTTTCATCTTTTATTAAGTTTTATTTACATTGAAATATTAAATTTGTTTATGCTTAGGTTCAATGAGAGAATCTCCATACGGTATTCTCCCCGTTATATGTGTTTCTTTTTATCTGAGTAATGGTCTAATGCGGTCATATGCAGCTTGCCTGATCTCATGGGCTCTATCATGCACCGCGTCTCGTCTCATAGACCCCTTTATTTCATCATGTAGCTGGCTAAACTCCTCAACTGAACACGTTTTCCGCAATATCTTGGTAATGTTCTCGATGAATCTCTCTGATGATTCTCCAAGGAAACTGTTCTCATTCAGCAGTGCGTACACGAGGCTCGTATTCTCTGCCGCGACACTCTGGATTAATGTATATTGGAGGGCGAAGCTTGTACCCGATAGTTTCCTCAACAGGGCCAAATCCTCATCCATCATGGTTCCTGCGAGAGCGAGATTAACCAAGTAGGGCAATGAGAGGATCAGTGACATCAATCTGTCATGCTTTTCTATCTCAACTGGTACGATAGATGCTCCCGGAAAAAGAGTCCTAGTTCGAGTGATCTCGGATTCAATATCTGATACAGGTATCACCGCTATGGTCTTCTCTTCTAAACCTGTCACTGATGGACCAAACATGGGGTGGACGCAGAGCGTGTTGAATCCTTTCTTAGATGCCTCAATCATTTCCTCGTGGATACCAGACTTAAGTGAGGCTATCTCCATCAATGAAGCGTTTTTACGCATATGCCTGGCTACAAATTTGATTACATCCGATGTGACCCCAACCGGCACAGATACGACAACTAGATCAGCTTTAGTGATGATTCTTGGATCATCACATCTGCGCTCATCAAAACCCTCAACAGTAAAACCCAGGCTCTCCAGATGATTTTTTAGCCAATTTCCCATGCCGCCATCTATACCAATGATAACCGCAGACATACCACGCCCAACAGGGGCATAAATAAAAGGGGTTTTGGGCAGGTAAAACCGGCTATGCTCTCGGATAAGACCCTAGATGCTTCAAGTAAAGCGTATAATTCTTCAAAGCATCCAAAGCAGTCGAAATACTATCATCCTTGATATGTCCCTCAAGGTCCACGAAGAAGATATACTCCCAAGGTTTTCCGATACGTGGACGAGACTCGATCTTCTCTAGATTTATGCTTCTATCACTGAACTCCTTGAGGGCGCCTACCAGCGTACCCGGCTTGTGTTGAACTATAAACGCTAATGTTGTCTTATCATGACCAGTAGGCTCAGGTTCATCATAACCGATCTCAAGAAACCTTGTGTAATTCTCGGTGTTGGTCTCGATACCTTTTACCAGTATCTTCATCCCGTAGGTCTCGGCTGCCTGAGCGCTGGCTATCCCAGCCGCGTCCATCACATTATTTTCTTTTATCCACTTGACGCTCCCAGCTGTATCATAGAAATTCACTGCCTCAATTCCATGGGTCTCAAGATATTCCCTTGATTGCCCCAGCGCCTGAGGGTGGCTATAGGCTTTTTTGATATCCCCTAGCTCAGCATCAGGGTGAGCGATGAGACAATGCTGTATCCTATGGATTTCCTCTCCGCTAGCCTTCAATGAACGCTCATTAAGCAAGTCAAAGGCTCGTACGATACTTCCCTCGATAGTGTTCTCTACTGGTACCAAGCCGTAATCCGCTTCCCCTGCTTCCACTGTGTTGAATACATCTCTCAGGTAGGGTCTGGGCACTGATTCTACTTCTAGGCTATAGTGTTTGTAGATGGCTTCCTCGCTATAGGCGCCTTTCTCTCCTTGGAACGCTACTCTCATTGTCTCTCCTCCGCCTCGACGCATAATCTGATGATCTCCTTGAATACTCGCTCCAAGGCTTCTGGGTTAAGACCCTCTTTTGGCGCTTTCTCCTTAATCTTGTCAAGAATTGCTTGTTCCCGTGACTTATCCACAACAGGTTTACCATAGCGCTTCTTGATTTCTCCGATTGCCAGTGCTGCTTGTTGTCTTTCAGCTATCAACGAGATTATTTCGTTGTTGAGTCTATCTATGGCATCTCTGTAGGGTTTGATCTCTTCTTCATACGTCATCTTATTCACCTAATACTCTGGGTATCTTCCCAGCTCCCAACGTGTGATCTGCAAGCATCAATGCCATCATTGCCTCAACAACTGGTACTGCTCGTGGTACTATGCATGGGTCGTGGCGTCCCTCAACCTTGATGATGGTTTTTTTCATCGTTTTGAGGTCAACGGTTTTCTGGGGTTTTGATATACTTGGAGTTGGCTTGAAGGTGATCGTTGCCTCAATTGGCATACCATTGGATATACCTCCGAGGATGCCTCCGCTATTATTGGTCTCTGTTCGGACCTCGCCGTCAACGATGATGAACTGATCATTGTTCTCTGACCCCAATAACTCGGCTGCCTTGACCCCAGCGCCAAACTCCACCGCTTTCACGGCAGGTATACTGAAGAACGCCTTAGCGAGATCGCCTCCGAGGGTATCAAAAATGGGGTCTCCTATCCCCTTGGGAGGATTATGCGCTTTTACCTTGACTTTTCCACCTATGCTGTCTCCTTCTGCTTTGACCCTCTCGATCTCCTTGATCATTTCTACTGCTGTCTCTGGGTCAGGGCAACGAACAATGTTATCCTCAACATGCTCAGTGGAGCTTGGCTCAGGAGCCACTATTCCCCCTATCTGATGTGTATAAGCTACAATCTTAGTTCCAATGGTCTCAAGAAGCTGCTTCGCAACGCTTCCAGCAATCACAAAACCAGCGGTGTTCCTACCACTGAACCTTCCCCCACCACGCGGGTCCTGATGTTCCCCATATCTGAGCCCAGCAGTATAATCCGCGTGACCCGGTCTTGGCGTCCATCGCGCCTCCAAGTATTTTGAAGAGTCCCTGTCCTGATTCTTTATTATGATGGCTATTGGTGCTCCAGTGGTTACCCCATTGTAGAGCCCCGATAACACCTCAGCCTGATCGGTTTCACTGCGAGTAGTGGTTATGTTGCTTTGTCCGGGTCTCCGTCTATCTAGGTCGACTTGGAGTTTTTTTAGGTCTAATCTGAGTCCCGCTGGGCATCCGTCGATTACCACTCCAACTATCTTTCCATGGCTCTCGCCGATGCTCGTGATTCTGAGGTTTTTTCCTATCGTGTTCATCTTATTCCTGCTCCTATTTGTCTCAGGTCCTCCCAGAAGCCCGGGTATGATTTTGATACGCACTCTGGGTTCATTATCGTCGTCTCTCCCTCCGCTACATGGGATAATACTGCGAAGCTCATTGCTATCCTGTGATCGTTATGTGGATCGATCACCGCTCCACGAGGCAAACTACCCGTAATTCTCACGGAGTCATCATCACCAGCGATCTCTATCCCCATCTTGTGCAGTCCCTCCATCATCGCAGCAAGTCGATCCGACTCCTTAATCCTCAAACGGCTTAACCCAGTTACCCTGCTAGTCCCTTCAGCTACCGAGCATAAACAAGCAACCATCGGAAACAGGTCTGGGCAATCACTGAGATCAGTCTCCAATGCATTGAGCTTGCTCTTCTCAGCGGTAACCCGCTTTCCCTTGATCTTAATGTATGCCCCCATCTCATCCAAGATATGAATAATCTCCTTATCGGCTTGAGAACTGTCTAGGTCTAGATTATCCACATGTACCTTGCCGGCGAGTGTTCCAGCTGCGAGCATATAAGCTGCGCTCGACCAATCCCCCTCTATTCTGGTTCTCAGGGGACTGTACTTCCCATTTGGAATATGGAGACGTTCAAGGTTCTCCGGGTATTCTATTTTTATCCCTGATTTTCTCATGGCGTCGAGGGTCATCTTAACATAGGGCTTGGATTCTACTCGGGTTGTGATCCGTAACTCTACAGGGCTCTCTGCGTAGGGGGCTGCCAATATTATTGAGGATATGAATTGTGAGCTTACATCCCCCGGTATGTCTGCGTATCCCCCCTTCATTTTACCTGTAACCGTTATCGGAGGATGTCCTCCATCACTCTGTGTATGAACCCCTAATTGCTCCAAGGCATCTAGTAATGGTTTATTTGGTCTCCTAAGTAGTGAAGGGGCTCCGGATAAGGTGCAGGACTTGTCAAGTAGGCTGCAGAGCCCAATGAGCAGCCTCATTGTAGTGCCTGATTCATTGCAGTCGATAATCGAGTCTGGTGAGATTAATGTCCCCCCCTTTATTTCCCAGTCACCCCCCTCATCGGATATGCTGATACCAAGCTTTCTCAGCCCTTCAACGGTGGCTGATATATCATCACTATGCAGGGGCTTCTTTAGCAGGCTAACTCCATCAGCTAGTGCTGAGATGATTAGGTATCTATGGGTCATGCTCTTGCTGGGGGGTGCGGATACCGTGCCTGTTAGGCTGCTGGGTTTGATCTTTATACTCATTTCATTGCCTCCAGCACCTTTTCTACCACCTCATCAGGTGTCTTACCCGTCGTATCAATGGTAACTTCCGCGTACTTTGTGTAGACTGGTTTTCTTCGCTCATAGAGCTCTGAGGCTACTGTAACTGGGTTTTCTACTTTTAGGAGGGGTCTGCTGTTATCTTGGTTCGTTCTCTCAATAACTTCCTCGATGGAGGCAGTCAGATATACCATCCTTGAATCCTTGCTTAGGGTCTCTGCGTTTTCTGGGTTCGCTATTGCTCCCCCGCCGCAGGCAATTACGAGTCCATCTTGTTGTGATAGCTCCTTTATCAGGTTCGACTCCAGTTGCCTGAATCTTGTTTCACCTTGCACACGAAATATCTCGCTGATATTGGTTTCCTCTCTTTTCTCGATCTCAGTGTCCATATCGATGAAATCATAGCCCAGCCTCTCCGCGAGTAGCTTCCCAATGGTGGTCTTTCCTACCCCCATGAAGCCATAAACAGCTATGTTCAAGGTCGGTTCGCCTCCAGAGCAGTCAAGGCTGCATCGTACATGGTTTGCGCGCTTGGCTCTATCCCTGTCCATATCTTGAAAGCCTCAACACCCTGATACACCAGCATCCATAACCCTCCTAGTGTTCTCGCTCCAGCAACCTCAGCGTCTATGAGAAGTTGAGTTTTCAATGGATTGTAGACGATATCATATACCAGAAGCCCTGAGTGCAGATGCTCAGCCTCAACCGGTGACTCTCCGATGTTGGGCGACATACCAACTGGGGTTGCGTTTATCAAAATATCCGCAGACTCGATGACGGATTGATCCAGTGTCGAGCCATATCCCGTTTTTCCATCCAATCGTTCGGATAATGCCTTGGCTTTTTCAACAGAGCGGTTAAGAATAATCAACTCCCTGACTCTTGGAGCAAGCTCTGCTGCCAAAGCGTTTGCAGCGCCTCCGGCGCCAAATAATACTACTCTGGCTTTAGTGATACTACCATAGACCTCTGTTAATGCCCTGATACCGCCAACAGCGTCTGTATTATGTCCCCA
>CAZZFH010000140.1:0-6230 GCA_964653295.1 uncultured Candidatus Bathyarchaeia archaeon
GTTTGGCAAGATCCACGCCGCATTCATGGGTGGCTTCAGCCCAGCCAAGATGTTCATGTGGTGCCCAGACCCACATGACCCAGATAACTGGCACAACGAGTCGGCGGCAAGCTTTGAGAACCTTAGCATGCTCGTCTCAATGAGTGGCATGATCCATACCCGACTGGTAGGCGGAAAACCAGAGCCTTTCCCGGCAATTCACTACGTTGTTGGTGGTGCATGGGACGTACCCACAGTGGGTGGGCATCTTGCTGAAGGCAGCATAGTTAAGGGCGTTGTTGAGGTGTTTATCACTGAGATTCTTGGTATCGAGGAGCTTCTACCAAGCGACTATGATCCTGCGACTGATGGCGCGCCTGAAGAGTGGTATAAGGAAGTCTAATTCTATTCTTTTTTCGTAGAGCCTTTAAATAGGTTCCACATCTTTTGTTGGGAACATCATGGACAAAGTAGATACCATAATAATTGGAGCAGGCGTCGTAGGCTTGGCCATAGGAGCCGCCATCGCAGACAAAGACAAGGAAATGTATATTCTAGAGAAGGAGGAGGTCTATGGGCAGGGAACCAGCAGCCGTAACAGTGAGGTCATCCATGCTGGCATCTATTATCCTTCTGGGACACTGAAGGCAGAGCTCTGCGTCAAGTCCAACCCATTGATATATGATATCTGCGAAAAATACAAGGTACCCTACAAGAAGTGTGGAAAAATCATTGTGGCTAATGGAGAAGCCGAGATAAAACAGCTTGAAGGCATCATCAAACATGCGAAAAGCATCAGCGCAAGAGACCTGGAGATGATCGATAAGGATAGGGTACACGAATTGGAGCCCAAGGTTAAGGCTGATGCAGCTATCCTCAGCCCCACAACAGGCATAATCGACACCCATGGTTTAATGGATCATTTTCACAGAGAGGCTAGGAGAAAAGCCGGCACAGACCCAGTGATTCTGGATACAGAGGTAACAGGGATCAAACAGACCAGCGATGGTTATATCGTGGAGATGATCAGCGGTGGAGAGCCTTTCGAGATAGAGGCTAGAGTGGTCATCAATAGCGCTGGACTGTATAGCGATAAGGTAGCGGCTATGGCTGGAATCGACATCGATACAGCAGGATACAGAATCTACTGGAGTAAAGGGGAATACTTCAGCCTCACAGGTAAGCCTCCAGCGTTGATGTTGGTATATCCACCCCCACCACAGGACGCGGCGAGCCTTGGTATTCACAGCGTGCCCGATTTAACTGGGCGTCTCAAATTCGGTCCCAACGCGTTCTATGTTGATGAGATCAATTATGCTTTTGAGTCTGAGAAGGAGCCCTTCTGGAGGGACATTGTGAGATATTTCCCAACGGTAAAACTTGAGGACCTTCACCCAGAGATGGCGGGAATCAGGTCCAAGCTTCAGGGACCCGGAGACCCAGTAAGGGACTTTGTCATCAAACATGAGGAAGATAGGGGTTTACCTGGTTTCATCAACCTAGTGGGAATAGAGTCGCCCGGTTTGACCAGTAGCCCAGCCATCGCAGAGATGGTTGAAGGGATGGTCAAGGAGTATCTAGGCTAGGTACTGGACACCCTGGACAAGTTCCACTGGGAGCAGAGCCCCCAATGATTTTGTTATAGCTGACCTCTATTGATTTGGGGGAAAGAGTTTAGGATTCCAAGTAACGCTGACAGCTATAGCAATACCATCGTTGATACTGCTCGATCCAAGTAGCCTCCTTGCCACATAGAGAGCAATACTTCACATCACCATCGCTCTTGGGAACCGGTGCTGGCTCAGGAGCAACCACGGTTGGTGCACCAACGGGAGTAAACAATTCCTTCATTAACTCGCTGGCTTTCTCTAAGTCTATTACCGACCATGAAACAGTCTCACCTGTATCTCCGCCTATGTTGATGAACCAGACGAGATTCTCACTCCTGATGAAGAGGGTGCCCATTCCCGCTGGGTTACCATTCTCATCGAAGCCAAGGTTTGTGATCCTGATGCTTGCAGGTCGGGTAAGCATCTCATTACAGAGCAATTCAGTTGCGTCTGCCAAGGTTACTGTCGAGTAGTCGCTGCTGATATTGATGATACCGATCTTCCCAAGATCATAGAGGCTGTAGTTTAGCGTGTTCTGGTCCGGCACAGTCATATTGGTGAGCAAAGGTAGCGCTAGTGGCAATAGCCATCTTGGGTCACCGTAGGTGTGGGCATCATTGATGCTGTTTCTGACATCCTCGGTCTTGAAGCTCGTGGGTAGTGGCTCATGCTCCATTAATGCCTGACAGTATTGGCGCCTGTACAGGTCGAGGAAACCAAGAAGGGTGTGGAAATCATCGATCTCTGTGGTGAAATTAAAGTCAGCCACACCTAGCTCCATCTCCGAGTCCAGATACATCAACATGGTGCCTATCATGACATCCGGGGCTCTAAGCCTACGAACCTTGACATTCTCACCGCTCACATCCTCACCGATGAGGAAACAGGGGTCTGAGACCCTTGAGCTCTCCTGAGCCATTGTGGTCTGGATATATTTCTCGTTGCCCCTCATGATGCTGATCTGTGATATCATGGCTGGGGCGGCCATCGCCGTCAAGGCAGCCTTCAATACTATCTGGTCGTCACCGCTCTGCTGCCTCCACCACCCTAGGGCGTGCTCAGAGGTTGTAGATGCTGGTAGATCCAGTACCTCGCAGAGCTTGTTCCGTATGATGCTGAAGTTATCTATCAGGGCGTTTACGATGTTCTTTGGGATGAGGTACTCTTTTACCTCGAATTCTTCATCGAAGTCTTCGATTTCTTCTGGTCTATTCGCCATTTTAACTCTCCTCCTCTTCTGGTTCAACATATTCCCCGTCGAAGAGAACGGAGAACTGGCGACTTCCATCAAGGTTCAAGTAGGGACAGCCGCTGGTCCCTTTTCTTATCATAAAAGTTGGATCATCTGGAGCTATCCAGAGTAGTTTGCCGTCATCCACCCATTTCGCCAAATCAAAGTCAAAGGTATACTCAATCTCCTCATCGTCATCATCTATGACTTCCTCATCACTGTAATCTGGCTCCTGTTCCTCAACATAAACACCGTACTCGTGGTATCCTAGCTGCATATCGGCGTCCAAGAAGCTCCAATAGTTAGCACCCCAGTTATTCATGGGCTCTACCGCCCCCTCCCAGTTCTCAATAAAGTAGAATATTGGGTAAGCAGTGTGATCACCTATTTTTATCTTTGAGATCACTGCCTTGAATTGAGGCAGTGAAAGAATCTCTGGGACAACATAGGGTACTTCGGGCCCCGGTTTCACCACAAATGAGGTCTTCTCGATCTTACCTAGACTTACTGCTCCGTTGAGCATGAAGAAGCTGCTTGGGAGTACCTCAACTGGGCGTATGGGTGCGTCACTGTTCCACCAGAGCCCATTCAAGCCATAGTGGTCGATACTGTGGTAGACGACTTGATTGGTGTATGGGCAGCGTGATAACGGTAAGACAGGTACACATAGCCTGTATTGGTCTCGCATCTCGCTGAGCTTTTCCCTCAGAGTATCAGTCTCTTTGACCACCTCATCCGAAACCTCACCCTCAGATGTAACGACCTGATACTCTAGTTCAAGGCCCTTCTCGTGAAGCTTACTGTATTCTCGTAGGAACTTTTGGCGTTCCTCAGCTGTAAATGGGGTATTCATTGTCTCAGTCCTCCTGTCCAGTAGCTGGTGCTCCAGCCGTTTTGCTCACCATAGCCAGCGCGTTGGTTAAACTCCAAGGGATTGTATGTGTTCAGTGGCTCCCCACCTGGAGCATGGCTTTGCAGTATCTTTCGGTCTATTCCCTGAGCTGTGGCAAACTTGGATTGCGCTCCTCCAGCTCCCGGGGTTCTTGATAGATGGTTATAGTTCCAGCCAAGATGCTCATTATGCTGGGTTACTCCAAGACTCTGCAGCTCTTGATTTATCCTTTGATTAGTGAACGGTGAGACAGGCTTACCTGTAACCGCGTCAGTGAAGGCAAAGGCATCATTATCCCCTGTGAATGGCTTGCCAGTCGCCTTATCATACACTATTCCGGTTCTGCGGTCCCAAGTGATCGTTCCCTCACCTTCAAGCTTTGTCAAGTACTTACTCTGGTCACGGTACTCCATCGATCTCTGGGCATGCCTCGAACGCAGGTCTCTCCACTGCCGCTTACTCATACTCGGTGGCTTTCTCGGGGGCAACGCATTGGGTCTTCTACATGCAGCCAATCCCTTACGGTCTCCACCTGGGAACCCTAGAGCTTCATCAATATCGTTGATAGTCTTGCTCTTAACCAGCTCAGATTTAGGCAGGGCAGTTTTATTATCCAGATGAGCTCTGGCATACTTGGTTGATGGTCTCATATGAGACTGCACACCGTTTTTATCACACACCATCCTCAAGCCCTTGTTATCCCGCATAGTCATACCTCGCAGATCAGCCTTACCACCAGCCTTAACGAATTTAGGGTTCTTAACACCTGGATAGTGGCTGCCTGTCTGCTGTCTTGCCTGTACCTGACGCATGGTGAGCCTGTTTTGTGCGCGCTGTATGAGTTTCTGGTTGATCTCGTTTCTCTGCATGCCCCTTATTGAGCCGATGCTGGGGTGCTTTGGCACGCTTGGGGTTTTACCAGGCCAACGTATCTCTGTGTTGAGTGTATTTCTTACCTTGTTGAATCCATTTGTCAGGGTTCTGGCTGCGCCGGGGAACTTGTTACCCAGATAGCCTCCAATGCTTCTGAGACCCATTCCACCGAGCTTCATACCACCCTCAAATACCTTGCCCATGCCCCACTGGAACACTGCCTCTTTTCCAGCTGCCTGCCAAGCGCCCAGTATGGAGTCTCCGCCCCTATCCACATAGTTCTTCATGGTGTAGAGGCTGTTGGCGGGCACGTAGACGTACTCTGATGAACCACCGCTAGCAATACCTACAAGTATTCTTAGACCCGCGGATTTCCATGACATATTACCATCGATATCCCTGCCCGTGATTATCTCGGAGGTCGTCCAAGCTATTCCATTGCTTATGGTCTCACGCCAGAGTTGACTATCAGTGGGAATATCCCCCTCAACTATGGTTCTACCAGTAACATGCCCAGTGTAGACGGTGTAGATCTTACCATACTTGTTGATATCGACCGCACGCCCATGGATGATATCATCAATCATGGCGTCAATATGCTTCCGGACATCACCCGGTGAACCGCTCTCCTTCCAGAGCTTCTGGGCTTTTCCGAACCATATCTCGTGATCCATGTTCTGCAGGTTAGTCAACAGCTTTGACCGCACATCCTGTAGTGTCTGCATCTCCTGTATGGTCTTGGCTTTACTGGGGTCGATCTTACCGCTTTTTAATTGCTCAAATACATCCCTTGTTAGCTTCTTTTGCGCGAAGAGGGAAGCCGCTATCCCAGCTAGAGCAGGGTTGATCCCCTGTTTTATCATAAAGTCTCGAAGGCTCGGGTTGTTGATGACGTTCTGGGCTCCTCCGCTCTCAGCTGCGCCACCATCGTCCGCGCCGACCGAGTTAACCGCCAATGAGAATACGCAGAGAAGCATCAAGGCTATTGCGATTTTATCTGCTTTTCCTTTTTTTCGTCCCTGAACAAACATCGCTATTAGCCCGAGGATCATTAACCCAGCGAGGATCTGGACCATCTGGGCATTATATGGGAAATAAGCAAGGTAGGCAAAGCCGATAACAGCGCCCAATATCAAGGTGGCGGGTAAAGCCAGAGTCGGGGGCGTGTACTCCTTGCCTCGGTTCACCAATCCTTTGATGTCGTTGAAGAAGATCTGGAGACCAATCAAAGCCAAGCTGTCGGTCTGGGACACTAGTATGCCTATGAAGACTAACAGCATCTGGAGGGTAGTCATTGTTCCAAGTATCCAGAGCCGCAATATCAAGGCGAAGCCCAGTCCACCCATTAACATGGGGAAGGCGCCGAACCCTGATTCTCTAAGAGAATTTACCATGAAAACGGGGGTGGTTACAAACTGCTTTGCTCCCCCCAGTATACCGTGTTCTCTAAAGGTACCGATTATCCACCAGAATAGGTAGTTTAGTAGGAACCAGAATAGTAATACGTTTGTGGGTGTGGGGTTTACGTTAGCTAGTACGAGTATTGAGTCTAAGATAGGGTCCCCACTGGAGTTGTATCCATCATTTGGTACGAGAATTAAATAGAAGTGAAGCCCAAGCGTAAAGACTCCTGAGATAACAGCGT
>CAZZFH010000141.1:0-6138 GCA_964653295.1 uncultured Candidatus Bathyarchaeia archaeon
TTATTTCCCGTGTGATTGTTCGTGTAGTTATTTCCTTGAATTCTATCTGGTTTTTGATGTACTCTACTACTTTTTTCGCGTTAAACAGCTTACAGCTATAGACATCGATGCTGATGGTGTTGTTCTCGGTGAAGGTGTGGATTGAGATATGGCTCTTATCGATTACCTCTATCCCTGTGTATCCAGGGTTCTCAGGTACCCCTTGTATGATGTGGGGCCCATCAAGGATATGCATGTCTATCTTTGGGGGAAGGTCTGTTAGTATATGTTTGATGACATCCTTGGAGACATCTCCTTCTGTTTCGCCATCAATCATAAGGTGTAATCCAATCATCGCACCACGACACGTTTTTCCATGATATAAACCTCTTCCTTTTGTCGGTGTCCTTATATGAGATGGTAATAGGATGCTTTGAAGAAACACTATGGCGGATAGAACCTTAAGCAGACCAATATTGATACTCGGCGCCGTACAGCTAATTGAGTCCCTAGCATTCGCATTACCCATCAGTTTCTTCCCCAGCTATGTCATAAGCTTGGGCGCTAGTGTAGCCAGCGTCGGTTTATTCACTAGCAGCTTCATGATCGCTTATGCGATTCTCTCCCCAAAGATGGGGAGCCTCGTTGATCAATATGGTAGGAAGCAGATGATGATGGGGGGAATCCTATGCGATGTAATACTTGGGATTATGACGGGTCTGGTGCCTGACTGGAAATGGTTGCTCGTAATACGGGTTCTCAATGGCGCGGTCTCCAGTGCAGCGATGCTTGCCTCTGAGACCATGCTTATTGATATGGTTACGCCTCAGCAGAGGGGCGAGGCTTCTGGTTTTATAATGTCCATGAATATGATCGGTCGTAACATTGGACCAGTCTTCGGTGGTACTATCCAGTGGCTCGTCTTGAGCAGGGGATTCTCGGAGATAATGAGTTACCGTGTCCCATATTTTGTTGATTCTGTTCTGGCAGCTATCGCTCTGGTTGTTGTTTATTTCTATATCAAGGAGCCTGAAAGGAGGAGCGGGGGTATACGGAGAGGAGCGAAGGGGGTTGAGGCGCCCAAGATAGTTTGGACAAACCCGTTGAAGGTCATATTTGTGAATAGCTTCATTTCGGGAGTCGGTGTTGGATTCATTATACCGATAATGGTGCTGTTCTACACTGATAGATTCAACATGGATCCAATGGGTATCGGTACCATAATCAGTATCAGCGGTTTCGTAGGATTAATTGCTAGCTACATCGCTGGAAAATACAGCGATAAAGTAGGAAGGAAGCCCTTGATCGCCTTGGGCAACTATAGCAGTCGGATCGCAGGGGGAATATTGCCTTTCACCAGTACAATCACGCAGGCTGGTATTGTAGTAAGTATTAGGAGCCTTGGATTCAACATCAGCATGCCTGCTTTCAGGGCTTTGAGGGCTGATCTCGTGCCCCCAGAGGTTCGTGGGAGGATGTTTGGTTTATTCGGGACGGCTTTTACTGCTGGAAGTGTTGCAGGACCCATTTTGGCGACTTGGATTTATGATACTTATAGGTTTACTGTGTTTGATGTGTTCGGTTTGCAGGTTCCGGGGTATGGGATACCTTTCTTCATCAACGCAATTCTTGGGATACTATCAACGACAATGGTTATGCTGCTAATTGAGGAGCCGAGAGAAGGGGATAAGGCTCCACAGTTTGCATCAGGCTAGGGCTTCCAGGTTCCTTGTGCTACTTTTGGTTTGAAGCCTCGGAGTTCGTCTGGATTGTATTTGATGGTTTTTTCTTCCTCTGCTGACTTGTAGGCGGACATCATGAGTTCCATGATTAGATAGCCATCAAGCCAGTTTTCACTTGGCAGTCGTCTTGCATTGAAAGACTCGACCATATGGCGGTTCTCGTGTTGATATCCATATGCTACTGGCTCATCAACAACTATTGGTATGAGCCCTTGTTCAGCGGTCTGTTTCTCTATGAATTCCTCGCTGGGTGGAACCGTGACATTGCGACTGAAGAAAACACTCAGTTCAGTGGATAAGCTATTACTGATCCCTGAATACTCGGGTCCAAGAACCTCCAACGCCAATCTTAACCCGGGACCCACATAATTCCAGCTGGTCTTCGCCTCACTTAGCACCCGTTGCCCTTCATCATCCTCGTAAACCACGTTTATGCTGGCATAATCCTCGGCTGGAGCTATGCTGTAATCCACACCATAGGTTTCCTTTAGCTCTGTAAGGAAGGGTTCTTTGCTCCATTTGAGGGACTCTATGCTGGCTTGTATCGAGACAGGTTTCAATGAGGGCTTTGGTTTAGCTGGGTCCTGTAACAGGTATCTATCAGCTTCAAGACTATGGCAGCTCATATCCAGCAGGACGCCCCCGCCGGATAGTCGGGGGTCCCAGAACCATGAGTTGTGGGGTCCTGCGTGTTCTTCTGATGCCCTTGCGATGTATGGTCTCCCTGTGGTGACTGCTCCATGCTTCCAGACAGCGTCTCTGGCCCTTGTGATAGTGGGCGCGAATACCTGATTCTCAAGATACCCATGTAGCAGATTGGATTTTTCTAACAGCTTCATTAACTCGTCTGCTTCAGACAGGTTTCGAGCGAGTGGTTTTTCGCAACAAACGCCTATCAGATCGTTTCTTCCCTGTGTGGCTTCCTCTGATATTGCTTTCATGGTCTCGACACGCATGAAATTGGGAGTCATTATCCATACCGCATCTACGCTGGGATCGGATAGCATCTGGTGTAGATCATCGTATGGTCTCGGTTTTGGCATACCGATGTTTTCAGTGTATGCACAGAGTTCTTCTGCTCTTGGCTTGTTGTGATTGTAAACCGCTGTGATATCTGCGTCCCTGATTCCTTTCCAGCTCTCAGCCATGAATCGTGCTATGAAACCTGCTCCGATGAATCCTACTCCGAGTCTACCCATGGATAATGTGTAGTGATATGGGGGATAAATTCAGTGGTTATTCAATGGGTTCTTTTAGTACGTATGAAATCTACTACTTGATTGATATGAGCTATAGGCTTACTGATAATATCAATATAGAGACCCCCAACTTGGAAGAAGCGGTTCAATTTTACTCAGAGGTTCTTGGTCTCCGGATCGCTGAGATGGGAAACGATTGGGCCAAGTTCGATACAGGGAAGTTCAACTTTTACATCAGTAGGGGTCATACTCTCGGTCCAATCACTGAATATCATGTTGAGGACATGGAGAAGGCGAAGGCTGACTTGATGGAGAAGGGTTGTACCGTTGTGAAGTGGGAGGGAAAAGGAAAGCCCTGTTTTATTCGGGATCCTTTTGGGTTCGTCTTCAATCTCTGGGAAGTCTGATAGTGTTGCGTGTATAGTGTTCTTTATGGCTAGAATTAGCGTCGGGTATGTTGCTCCTGATTTTACGATAGATTCAGTGAATATGCCCTGTCTGCCAACCGGATTTCGATGACCTATTTCAGAATAAGGATCAGATTAGAGAATATGTTGAGATCGTATACTTTACTCAGTCGCGCCCAGAGTCCTTTATCATGGTATAGAGTTTTACGGGCATGTTTACTAGCCCGATGCTGATTCTGCCGCTCCAGATGTTTGGGTTGCTCGGTTCAGCTGTTAAATTACTCAACTTGGACGCCTCAAGATATTCAGAGTTTGGTATAGTATAAAGCTGAGTCGGCTGTACATTGAGATGTGACCGAGCAGACCCTCCACGAACAACTCAAGGAACTCTATGCAAGGGAGACAGGGGAAATAGAGTCAACCATGGGAGACTACAGGGTTGATGTGGTTAGGGGGGACCTGCTGATCGAGATACAGACAAGGAGTTTTTCATCTATCAGGGATAAGCTCAGGGACCTAACGCAGGAAAACAGGGTACGACTCGTACACCCCATAGCCTACCAGAAATGGATCACAAGGCTCGATGAAGACAAAAAACAGGTTAGTAGGAGAAAGAGCCCAAGACGAGGCAGGGTTGAGGACGTCTTCTCTGAACTAGTTTATCTGCCCAAGCTCTTGATGAGCCCTAATTTTGAGCTTGAGGTCGTTTTGGTTGATGTGGAGGAGTACTGGATAGACGATGGTAGGGGTAGCTGGAGGCGTAGAAGGTGGAGCATTCACGATAAGAAGATGCTTGAGCTTCGTGAACGCTACTTGTTCAAGTCTCCAGAGGACTTCAAACAACTGATACCAGAAACACTTCCAAATGAGTTTACCTCAAGGATACTCTCCAAAGAGACAGGACTCAACATGAGACTAGCCCAAAAGATGCTCTACTGCTTGACAAAGATGAATATTGTAGAGAGAAACGGGAAAAAAGGCAGAGCCTACCTTTATTGTATATGTTAAGCTAGTTTTGAGATTTATGTTAAACAGGAAGCTGGTATCTTTCCCTACAGAGGCGCTGTATTTTGTGAAGATTTTCACCCAGTCTGGAGCCCCCTTGGGGGAGTCTTTCTCGTAAAAATTCTCCCCAAGAATTCCATCGGGGTATCTGGTTCTTACCAGTGCGCGGTCTTTAAGGTGGGGAAGCATCCTTGGAGCATCCTTGATATAATACTCTATAATATCAGCCTTAGACAGTGCAAGTTCAGGATACAGTATCTTGTCTAGGTTGCTGAAACTGGGCCCTCGTTAATCCCTGCATCAATACAAAATCCACTGCATAATAGAAAAAAGCTTAGTCAGGTATTACTGCAGAGACTATGCATTGTTAACACTTGGAACTGGTAATTTAAAAAAAACCGCTAAAAACACTCATTTTCCACGGAAAAGCTCTATATAACTGCCGCGGTGAAAATATTTTGGTGTTTTAGCACGGCAGACAATCCTTGGGAGGACTTGAAACACAGCGATTACCGAGCGCTCATAGATGAGGCGAAGCAGCAGTTAGCCAGCTTCGACGCCCAGATAGAGGGCATCCACAGGATTAGCAATGTGATACTCATTAAGAAGAGTCAGGATGAGCTTTACAAGGTTACTGAGGACCTGCCACTGGAGATGAGTATTAGCCTGATGGAGATAGCGGATGGTCTCAAGGATGGATTGATGAACATAGAGCGCAGTCTAGCACGGTTAGAAGCAAGGCTGGATATGATGGAAGATAGCGAATACAAAGATCAATATAAATAAGAAAAAATTACCGCTCGAAAACTTTCTTGCGGGGCTTATAATCAGGGCTTGTCACATGGTCCAGCGCCGTGATAGCTTTGTGCATGCAATTATCGACACAAAGGTGGCAGTAAATGCATTTGAAGGGATCCCACTCGATCTTCTTCTCATCAACATTCACAGTAATTGCACCTGAAGGGCACAATCGCTCGCAATCCTGACATTGATCACAAAGGTTCAAGTCGAAGGATAATTCACCTCTAGTACCTTCAACTAGACCAGGATTCTCAAAAGGGTACTGAACTGTTGAGGGCTTACTAAACAAGTTAGAAAGAATCTTACCCAGCATCTTAGGCATCTTAGCTCTCCTCCTTGTCTACATAGGTTATTCGCTCAGCGCATGCAATGCATGGATCGATACTGTGTACGATAGCGGGAATATCCGAGACCTCGTAGCCCTTCAGCATATTCAGTAGAGGAGGAATATTGGGAATCGTCGGAGTCCTTATCCTCATTCTCTCCAAGTGAATTGTGCCATTACCAACACCATAATAGAAGCATTCACCTCGTGGCTGCTCTACTCGTACAATAGCGACCCCTTCAGGGAACATAGTGTTTTTCTCCTGAATGGATCCCTCAGGCATCTGTTTAAGCGCCTGCTCCATCAAGTCGATGCTCTGGTATACCTCGTCGAACCTTACAAGTGTTCGACCTAGTACATCTTCGCTGTCGTATGTTATTGGTCGGAAGTCAAGCATCCCATACGCTTCATAGAAGTTATTACGCATGTCTTGAGGAATACCGCTACCCCTGATTGTGGGTCCTACGGCTCCTAGATGCACTGCGTCTTTCTTAGGCAGGATTCCTTTTCCTTCCTGTTTTGATCTGAATGCTTTGTCCTTGTAGAAGACTGGAGCTAAAGTATCCATCTCTTTCCTAAGAGTCTTCAACTCGCTGTAGTAATGATTGATCAGTTTTTCATCCATATCCTTGCTTACGCCACCAATAGCATTGGTGGATAGATGGATACGGTGACCCCCT
>CAZZFH010000142.1:0-6136 GCA_964653295.1 uncultured Candidatus Bathyarchaeia archaeon
TAAATCGATGGTATTCTGGGTCGGTATAGGGAGAAAGAAGCTGTTTCTGGGGTTTTTTCGCATACCCCCCATGCTAGTATTTGAGCTTGCCATCCATCACCAAGACACACTTTCCTATCAGGTGAACCCTATCACCATGATCCTCGACTATCATTGATCCACCTCGTTTGGAAGCCTGATAGGCATGCATCCGTTTCTTACCCAGAAGCTTGCTCCAATAAGGCGTCAATACAGTGTGGTTTGACCCCGTCACAGGGTCCTCGTTCACCCCCATGAAGGGAGCAAAGTGTCTTGAGACAAAATCATATTCATCGAATCCAGGGGAGGTTATCATTGTGGCTCTCCACCCCAGCGGGTTCTCCGCGTCTATAAGGGCGTTGAAGTCTGGCTCGACGGCTCTGAGGGCATCGTATGATTCTAGGTGTACCATGAGTTTCTGGTTCCCGGGGCTGTACTGGACATCTACCCATTCATCCACACCAAGGGCATCAAGCACATCATCAAAATGCTCGACAGGCTCAGGTGGATTGGAGGGAAAATCCATCAATACACCTTCAGGGGTATTCTCGGCGTACAGGGCTCCAGCATCAGTATCGAACCTAACACGTTTCTCCTCTATCCCAAAATAATCAAAGAGCAGTTGGGCAGCAGCCAATGTAGCGTGACCACAGAGAGGAACCTCCCGGACGGGAGTAAACCATCTTAACCTGAATACACCGGGCTCTGTCTCTGACATAAACGCGGTCTCGCTGAGATTCATCTCACTGCTAATGGCAAGATACAGCGCATCATCAAGGTCTGTGGGCATCAAGCAGATAGCCGCGGGATTACCGTGAAAAGGCTCTGAGGTGAATGCGTCAAGCTGATAGAAAGGAGTCCAATTAATCATGATCCAAACTTGGTCTTTATAGATGAAAAACACTCCGCCGCTACCTAGAAGTACTCCTGCTACCGACGTAAGATGCGAGCGCACCCAGCAGACAGAGTATGAAGAAGATGGTGAATGTGCTACGTATACTGGTCAATAACTGGGGATAGAGAGCAGGCACAATATTGGCGGAACCTAGATTAATGGCTATCAAGGTCATGGCGATGCCCTGACTGAACATCTGCCCGGTAAGCCTCATGGTTCCCACAGTAGAGGAAGCCACACCCAGCAGGCGTTTATCCACGCTCCCCATTATGGCATTCGTATTAGGGCTGCTGAATAAAGCCAACCCACCCCCGAGAACCAGCAGACACCCCACCACATAGAGAATCGGGGTACTCATATCGATGAGCGCCAGAGGTGCCAAAGCCAAGCCAGTCACCAGCATACCCACAGTTGCGAGCCTCGATGGCTTGATGCTATCACTGAGACGCCCAGCGATAGGCGACATTATGGCTTGGATTATCGGGGAGGCTATCATTATGGTTCCGGCTTGCTGGGGGTCCAACCCCTTGTGGTACTGGAGATACATGCTCAACAGGAATGTGAGGCTGAATGTGGCGCTGAAGTTTATCAGTGCAGCTAGGTTAAACAAGGAATAAGCCCGATTAGACCTGAATACTCCAAGATCCAGTACTGGGTTTTCCACTTGTCCCTCAATGTAGATGAAAACAGCCATGAGTATCACCCCAATGGCTATGGGGAGAATCGCTGATTGGGTTGGGAGCTTGCTCATCCCATACATAAAAGCCAGAAGCATCAAGCTGAAAGCTGCTGAGCCAATTAAATCGAATCGCTCGCCATCATTTGTCCTCCACTCAGCCTTGAGCTTGGTCAATATCATCACGATGACCAGTAGCCCGATGGCGACATTCGCCATAAAGATGCTCCTCCATCCAAAGTTTTTCGTTAGGAACCCACCGATATAGGGTCCTGCACTGAGGCCAACATAGACCGCTGCAATAGAGGTGCCCAGCATCCTGCCGCGTTCCTGTGGGGTGCTGACAGAGACCAGTATAGCCAGACTGGTGCCGAAGATCATGGATGAGCCTACTCCTTGGAGGGCTCTAAAGATCACGAGAGTGGCAGAGGATGGATATATTCCTAGAAGTGCCGAGGATAATGTGAATACGGTTATCCCGTAGAGGAACACACGTTTACGCCCATACATATCAGCCAACCGCCCAAAAGGGATCAGGAACATGGCAGAAGCCAAGAGATAAGCGAGACTAGCCCAGCTCATGGCGATGGCGTCCAAGGAGTACTCGGCTGCGATACTGGGTAACGCTATGTTGAAGCTGCTGCCATTGAAGGGCGTGAGAAAACTGCTGAGACTCACGGTTAATAGTACTGCCCGCTTATCGATCTCCAAATTAGCCATTTCTCCGAGGGTTTTGATCCTTTCGTCTACTCAGCGGTATGAGTATTAAAAATGTTTGAGGGGTCTTCGGGTTATCTCTTCTTGGACATTATGATGCCCTTGCAGCGATCAGCATAATCACAGTACTCAAGACAACTGGGAATAGGCTCCTTCTTCTCCCAAGAAGCCCCACAGTCGAGACACTCGCCCTTATCCTCGTCACTCCAGACCTCGACCCTGCCACCGCAGACCTTACAGACCTCGTAATCCACACTGGGTCTGACGAAATCCTCTATTCCGGGGCAGTAGTTCTCGCTGGGTCGTTTCAGGAAGCTCATCTGGTTCACCTATAGGAGTATTGTCTGATCTTTGGGGCGCGGCGTCTTAAGAACCAATACTCTGAGAGGCTTGTCTGATTCATTGTACCAGCAGTGCACTATCTTGGCTGGGCTGTGGATGGCTGTATCCTGTGTGACAGTTTGCTTCTCGTCACCGATCTCAATCACTCCCTCGCCTTCAAGCACATAGAACAATACGTCAACTGGTGTGATGTGGTGTCTCAGCTTCTCACCGGGCATCAACAGTATGTGGACACCCAAGGCGTTCTCATGATCGTATATCTTCTTGGTCTCTACACCGTGGGGGTTCTTTCCCGGCTCGGTCTCGGCTACTCTTGTAATCTCCATACATATCACCAATAATTTGGGGGTTAGCCCAGTATTGCCTTCAGGTCTTCATCAGGTGTGGTGATGGGCATGATGTTGAAGTTCTCAACCAGCACATTCATCACATTTGGAGTAATGAAGGCAGGCAGGCTCGGTCCCAGTCTTATGTTCTTGATGCCTAGGTGAAGCAATGTGAGCAGTATAGCTACCGCTTTCTGCTCATACCAGCTGAGAATCATACTTAGGGGCAGCTCATTCACACTAACATCAAACGCCTTCGCCAAAGCGACAGCGATCTGAATGGCGCTATACGCATCGTTACACTGCCCGAGGTCAAGCAGTCTAGGGATACCTCCGATGTCTCCAAGCTGCTTATCGAAGAATCTGAACTTGCCACAAGCTAGAGTCAAGACAACTGTATCTTTTGGCGCCTTCTCAACAAACTCCGTGTAATAGTTACGTCCAGTCTTGGCTCCATCACAACCACCAACAAGGAAGAAGTGCCTGATATCGCCAGCCTTGACAGCGTCAATTACTGCTCCTGCAACATTCATTACAGCGTTGTGGCCGAATCCAACCATCACCGAACCCTTATCGGAACCCTCAGTGAATCCAGGCATCTCTAAGGCTTTCTCGATTACTGGGGTGAAATCCTTGTCCTTGATGTGCTGAACTCCCTCGTACCCTACTAAGCCAGTTGTGAATATGTTGTCCCGGTAGCTTTCAGTTGGTTTCTGGATGCAGTTGGTGGTCATTAGTATAGCTCCTGGGAACTCCTTGAACTCTCGTACCTGATTCTGCCAAGCAGTACCATAGTGCCCATAGAAGTGGTTATACTTCTTCAACTCTGGATAACCATGAGTTGGCAACATCTCACCATGGGTATAGATAGTGATGCCCTTGCCCTCTGTCTGCTTAAGTAGCATCTCTAGGTCGTGGAGATCATGCCCAGATACAACTATCGCCTTACCCTTCTTTGCCCCAAGAGGCACACTAGTAGGCACGGGGTGACCATAATGACCAGTATTCGCTGCATCCAGCAGCTCCATCGCCCGTAGGTTAATCTCGCCACATTTTAGCACTATTCCAACCATATCTTCAACGGTGGCGCTTGGACTCTTGGAAGCCACAAAGGCATCATAGATGAAATCATAGACCTTCTGGTCCTCATGTCCTAGGTTCGCTGCGTGGTCCGCGTAGGCTGCGACTCCCTTCAAGCCGTAGATCAGAGTCTGCTGTAGACTGTGTACATCAGGGTCACGCTCAGGATCAGATAATACACCTACCCCTAAGCCCTGCTTCACCATTTCCTCGATGCTGTCAGCGGGAATAAAGTTGGCTACCCGATCATCATAACCCTCGGGTCCACCTGCTTCCTTGATCTTTTTCTTCAAAGCCTCACGGTACTTCACAGCCTTGTTGATTAGGGGCGGGAACCTCTCTTTGTCAAAGTTTACGTTGGTTAGGGTGCTGAAGGTTGCCTCCGCTGTGAAGCGGTTAAAGCTGGTATCTACTACTCCGTGTCGTCTCCCTTCAACGACAACATATGATAAGCCTTTTAGAGCGTAAATCAATAAGTCTTGGAGAGCAGCCACTTCAGGACTCTTGCCACAGACTCCGAATTTGGTACAGCCGGTCCCACCGGCTGTTTGCTCACATTGGTAACAAAACATCTTTTTCTCCTCTTCAGGATGCTTCATTTTTGATTGGGCAGTTGACTCCATTGCCGCAGAATTTATCTGCGTGGTGCTCAACCGCGGCTAGGATTGGGTCCATTGTCTCATGGTTTAGATAGTATATGTTGTTTTTTCCTTCGCGTTTTCGTGTTACTAGTTTGCAGCGTGTTAGTGGTCTTAGGTTGTGACTCACCATGCTCTGTTCTTGGTCTAGTGCCTCGACGAGTTCTGTGACGCTCATTGGTTTTTCGTATAGGTGTTCTAGTATGGCTAGTCTTGTTGGGTTTGCGAGTGTTGAGAAAAATCCATAGCATAGGTCTGTAACTCCTTTTTTCATCCAATCACATCATGAAGCATTCTTCATATGAAGAATGTGTCATGAAGTTAAAAGGTTTTCGGGATTAAAATACTAAGTACTCAATCTGCAAATCTGCAGTTTGCACCTCCACCACAATAAGCTTTTGCATGACCCTCAACTAAAGCAAATAGAGGATCAATTAGACCATTATTCAAAGACACATATTTCTCCTTACCTCGACGCTCCGAATTGATAAAATTACAACGCTCAAGAAGCTTGAGATTATGACTTATCATACTCTGCTCTTGATCTAGTTCATCAGCTAAATTACTGACATTCATTGGTCCATCTTTCAGCCGCTCTAATATCGCGAGCCGAGTCGGGTTAGCCAAGGTTGAGAAAAATCCATAGCAAATATTGTTTATTCCACGTTTCATCTGCTTCCTCACACACTGAAGTAGATGGCGTATATCTTGCGTGGTATTTAATAAGTTAAATGCTAGTATGAAAGTAATTATTGTGAAAAAACTAAAAGGATAACTTATTCAAGGAGCCATCGATGACCTTCATCCCATTCATATAGGGCTGAAGCCCCTCCGGGACCTTAATGGTGCCATCCTCCTGCTGATACTGCTCAATCACGGCGATCATGGTCCTGCTCGTAGCAATAGCGGTGTTGTTCAGAGTATGGACAAAACCCTCTGGAACTGCCCCCTCCTTGAGCCTGTACTTTACATTAAGCCTACGGGCTTGGTAATCAGTGCAGTTGCTGTTGCTTCCTGTCTCACGGAACTCGCCGTCTGCCATCCAGCACTCAATATCGTATTTCTTGGCGGCGATGCTGCCCATATCACCTGTACAGACATTCACCACTCGATAGTGCAGCCCTAGTCCCTCATAGAGTAGCTCGCTGTTCCTTTGAAGCTCCTCGTGAAGCTCCCAGCTCTGCTCTGGGTGACAGAAGATGAATTGCTCTATTTTGTGGAATTGGTGCACCCTGAATAGTCCCTTGGTGTAGCGTCCATGTTGCCCGATCTCTCGTCTGAAGCATGGGCTTATGCCGCATACCTTGATGGGCAAGTGTTCTGCGAGTATGGTCTCGTTCATGAGCATCGAGCCTACGCTGTGCTCGCTTGTTGCTATCAGATAAAGGTCCTCGTTCTCGACCTTATACATGACCGACTCAAAGTCAGCTAGATCTGTAACGCC
>CAZZFH010000143.1:0-6117 GCA_964653295.1 uncultured Candidatus Bathyarchaeia archaeon
TCGCGACCATGATCTCAGCCCTGTTGTTCCCATTCACATCAGACTACCTTACATTGAGTCTCGCTGCTGTTGTGCTTGGAATCGGTACGAGCGGCGCAGGTCAGGCACCTCAAGCGATGGCGATTGATGCGACAGCGAATGAGCCGAGGGGGATCAGCATGGGACTTTACAGGTTGTTCGGTGATGTGGGTTTCCTAGTTGGACCCATAATTTTGGGTTTGATAGCGGATAATGTGAGTTTGAAGGCTCCTTTCTTCTTCACCGCTGCCATGCTGCTGGTCTGCACCGTGTTGATTCAACACTACGCAGTTGAGACCTATAGCGCCAAAAAGAACAACAAACTATTGGTCCCAGCATAAACCCTTATTCAATTATTCAGGCGTCTTTTACATGTGGTACCCATGGTGAAACCCATTGATCCATTGGACTGGCTTCTAGAAGCTAATAACCCATCAGCTAGATACTGGGCTCTTTGTGACTTATTGGGAAAAGATGAGGACTCATCTGAGGTAGAAGATGCAAAACATAGGATTATGAAGCCCAAAATAGTCGCATCTATACTTGATGCACAGAGCCCTGAGGGTTACTGGGTTCACGAGGAGGATATGTATCTCCCCAAGTACAAGGCAACCACACACCAACTACTCATATTGGCTGAATTGGGAGCATCAAGGACGCCTATGATCGAGAAAGCTATAGAACAAGTTTACAGGTTCCAGAGAAATAGTGGACACTTTTTGACCCAGTTACCAAAATCAGAGAAGGGAAAAGACAGCGTGGTGAAGGATGGCTGTTGCTTTGATGGGAATGTTCTCTACTATCTTAATCACTTTGGGTATCTTGAGGACCCGAGGACAGAGAAACTACTGGACTTCATCTATGACTACTACGACAATGAGAACACGGGATGGAGATGCCGGGCATACCCCATCAACCCTGATGCCGTCTTTCCGTTCAACTGTTACATGGGAGCCACAAAGATACTGAAAGCATTCAGCATGATACCGGAGGAAAAACGTAGCACACAGATGAAAGAGATCATCAACCGAGAGACAGAGAAAATACTGGAGAACAGGGTCTACAAGTATCTTAGAAACCCTGATGGGAGCAGAAAAGATAAAGCGGGATGGAAAAGATTTGGTTTCCCACTTTTCTATCAGGCTGACTTGTTGGAAATCATGGTAACCCTAACTAGGCTAGGTGTCCATGATGAACGAATGAGTGACGCTTTGAGAATTATAGAGGAGGCGCAGCAAGGGGATGGAAAGTGGCTTCTTAAAGACAGCTTCAACGGCAAGATGTGGACTGACATCGAGGAAAAGAATAAGCCAAGCAAATGGATAACCCTACGAGCCATGTATGTGCTCACAATGTGGAATGAATTCTGATCAGATTTTGAATATTGTTTATAACCATAGATTCAATCATTGATATTAGGTGAAACAAACTAAATGATATGGACACTAATAGGCGCCGTCGTCATAATCGGTGGAGCCCTAGTCTTATTCTATGTTAATTACTTCAACAGGATCAAAACTCTCGAGAACAGGATCGAGGAGGCTTGGGCCCAGATAGACGTACAGCTACAGAAGCGGTTCGACTTGGTGCCCAACCTCGTTAACACTGTCAAGGGCTATGCGAGCCACGAGAGGGAGATCTTTGAGAAGATAGCTGAGGCCCGTGCAGGCATGGTTGAGGGCAGCAGACAGGCAAGGATGGATGCAGATAACATGCTTACTCAGGCACTGGGAAGGCTCTTCGCAGTTGCCGAGGCATATCCAGACCTTAAGGCAAGCGGAAACTTTACCATGCTACAGGAGCAGCTAGAGGGCATCGAGAATAAGATCGCCTATGCACGTCAGTTCTACAATGAATCTGTGCTGGACTTCAACAACCTGATAACAACTATACCTGGTGTATGGTTTGCAGGTGGTAGACAGAAGCACGATTTCCTAGATATCCCGGACGAGGCAAGGACAGCTCCGAAGGTAGAGTTCTAGTATGGAGAGACGCAGCTTCCACGATGAGCAGTCCCGCAACAAGCGGGACAGCATCCTATTGGCTATAGTGGTTAGCGTTGTTCTCTTTGCGTTGATAGTCAGCATCAGTTACATCTGGGACCCCACAAGCGTCTACATAATGGTGCCAGTAGGGGTCATACTGACATTCATCTACACTTGGAGCAGCTACCAGTACGGTGATAGGGTTGTACTGAGTTCAACAAACGCGAAACCAGCCGAGGGTTCAAGATACATATACCTTAACGATACGGTTGAGGGGCTCGCTATCGCGGCTGGGGTTCCCAAGCCAGCGGTATACGTTATGCCAAGCAGGGAACTCAACGCATACGCAACGGGAAAGGACCCAGAGCATGCGAGCATAGCAGTCACACAAGGACTGCTTGATACCCTTGACAGGCAGGAACTTGAGGGCGTCATAGCCCACGAGATGAGCCACATCAAGAACAGGGATGTTCAATTCATGACACTGGTCGCCGTCCTAGTTGGACTAGCAGGCATACTGAGCCACATGATACTGAGAAGCTACTGGTGGGGAGGAAGAAGCAGACGAGATAGAGACAAGGGTGGAAATCTCGGACTAATACTGGTCGCGGTGGGTTTCCTATTGGCTATATTTGCGCCCATACTTACCAGGCTCGTCCAGATGGCGGTCAGTAGGCGCAGAGAGTTTCTCGCGGATGCCTCGGGTGCGGAGCTAACAAGGTACCCTGATGGTTTAGCTGATGCCTTGGAGAAGATATCCAAGGTTAACACGGGTAACATGAAGGTGAGTGAATCAGTGAGTCACCTCTTCATCAGCGACCCCAATAGAACCGCTCTAGATGCCATCTACAGCACACATCCTCCCATAGAGGAACGCATCAAACGACTACGCGCCATGTAGTCTAAACCCCTTTTTGTTAAACTCTGTTTTCTAGATAGTTTTTTCTCTCCCTAGCCCACTGAATATACCGTGATTTCTAATGGTTAAGGCAGTAAATGGATTGGTCAACATCCTAGAGCAAGAAGGAGTAAAGCAGGTCTGCACCTTCCCCACGAGCCATATAAACAACGCAGTGGGAGAGGAGGGCGCCCCCGAGTTATTCATGGTACGAGATGAAAGATACGCTGTCTCAGTAGCAGACGCGATAGGTCGTCTGAGTAACGGGAAACAGCTGGGTGTCTGTACCGTGATGGGTGGTGTGAACGCAGCCGGTACCCAGATGGCGTATGGAGCCATGGCTGAGGCATATGAGGACTCGGTTCCATTGCTGTGTCTTACGGATGGGGTTCCAATCAGTGTCTTGGGGAGGGAAAGGTACAACATACAGGAAGGTTTCAGGAGCGTAACCAAGTGGATCGGCTACATCAACCAAGCTGAAAGAGTACCAGAGTACATGCGCAGGGCATTCACGGAGCTACGGACTGGACGACCGAGCCCAGTACTCCTAGAAGTACCCCGAGAACTAGGTGAATACCATGTCAAGGATTATCCGTACACTCCAGTCCAAGGTTGGAGGAGCATGGGGGACCCGGCTGATGTTGAGAGAGCGGTAAAGGCGTTGAGAAAAGCCGAGAATCCCCTTCTCTGGGTTGGTCAGGGGGTTTTCAGCGCCGATGCAGTGAAGGAGCTCTATAATTTCGTTGAAGTGGCGGAGCTCCCGGTTCTGACGACGTTGAAGGCGAAGAGTGTCTTCCCGGAGAATCATGAGTTATCCCTTGGAGTGCGTGGGGAGCCTGCTGAGCGTTTCTTGAGGAAAGCCGATCTAGTATTGACCATTGGAGTGGGTTATACTCCAAGTGGCTTCATGCATGCGATACCGGATGCGATGCACAAGAAGATCATTCAGGTAACCAATGACCCCCATGACCTGAACAGAGATTATGCGGTTGATCACGCTATCTTGGGTGACGCCAAACTGGTGCTCAAACAGTTACTAGCTGAGCTAGAGAAACAGGGAGCACCAAAGAGGAACGAGTCTCTGGTCAAGGAGATAAAGGACGCAAAGAAGGCGAGACAAGCGAAATATGGTCCCTTGATGGAGTCCAATGACAAACCCATCAACCCCTACAGGGTCTACGCTGAAATAATGAACACCCTCGACATGGAGAAAAGCCTAGTAACCCACGAATCAGGAAACACCAGAGACCAGCTAAGCACTGTATACGAGTCTCGGATTCCCCACGGCTTCTTGGGCTGGGGTAACGTGACTACTCTCGGTTATGGACTGGCTGGAGCACTGGGAGCTAAGCTGGTTTATCCTGATTGGCAGGTTGTGAGTGTCTCGGGTGATGCTGGTGTGGGTTACCAGATGGGAAACTGGGAGACCATGGTCAGACACAATGTGGGAATAACCACCATCCACATCAACAATGATGGCTTCGGCGGATATGGACCCGGATTCTGGGGCAAGGGACACAGCCCATACACCTTTGAACTTACACCCAGCAAGGTCCAGAGCACAGCCAAGGTAGCGGAAGCCCTAGGAATAGACTCTGAGCGGGTTGATGATCCAGATGAGGTGGCGCCCGCCTTGAAACGTGCTTTGAAGGCGAATAGCGCCGATAAGCCCTACCTGCTTGAGATTATCTGTTGCAAGTACCCTGTTTATCCGGGCTGGATACGCGGTTAATCTCATATCTATTTTTTATTCTACTAAAACTCAGTACGGAGAGTGTAATCGATGACAGCTCTAAAGGGAATCAGAGTCCTTGACCTGACTCACGCCCACGCTGGACCTATATGCACCTTGTACATGGCGGGTATGGGTGCTGATGTAATCAAGATAGAACCTCACTGGGGAGACATGACGCGCATGTTCCCACCCCTCATAAAAGGCCAGAGCCCCTACTTCCTCTTCCTCGGCAGAGGAAAGAAGGGAATAACTCTTGACCTCAAGAAGCCGGAAGGCAAGGAGATCTTCATGGAGATGGTGAAGAAATCCGATGTAGTGATGGAGAACTTCAGCCCGGGAACAATGGATCGACTCGGATTAGGATGGGATGTACTCCAAGAACTCAACCCGGGTATCATCTATGCTAGCATCAGCGGCTTCGGACATACTGGTCCATGGAAAGATAGACGCAGCTTTGACCCCATAGCACAGGCTACCAGTGGATTCATGTGGCTTATGAAGGACGCAGTTGACCCAGAGGGTCCGCCGATTCAAGCCCCAGACGCCATAGCCGATACTATTCCGGGGTTCACAGCCCTCATTGGTATATTGGCTGCTTTGGTTAGTAGAAACCAGACCGGGAAGGGGCAGCGGGTGGATGTAGCCCAGATGGACAGCATGATGGGTTGCATGCAGAGCTTCAGCTTCTGGAACATCGCAAAGATGAGCTTCATGAGCGCTGGAAGATCGGGAAGAACAGGTTTAGGGGGATTAAGCAAGACCCTTGACGGGTATGTTATGTTCAGCTTGCCTCCGGGCAGGATAACTGACTGGTTCAAGGAACTTCTTGGCGTCGAGGAGTTGGAAGAGGATACAGCGAGCAAATGGGTCGCTGAAAGGACAACGGATGAGGTGGTGGAAGAGTTGGTGAAGATAGGTGTCCCAGTGGGAGCGGTTATGAATCTTGAGGAGGCCCAGAAGACCCCGCAGGCTGTGGCTCGTGAGATGTTCGTCAAGGTAGAGCACCCGGTCATTGGGGAGATAGTTGAGCCCGGTTTCCCCATCAAGTTCAGTGAGACCAAGGGAGATCTTAGTGAGCCTGCGCCCCTACTGGGGGAGCATACAGTTGAGACATTGACTAGAGTCCTTGGTTTAAGCCCTGAGAAGCTTGAGGAGCTAAGGAAGAAGGGCGTAGTCTAGCCGTCTACCTTTTTTATTCATACCCCTATTCTCATGGATCGCGTTGAACATAGAGATAGATGATGAGAAGCTTGTTGAGCTTCTCAAGGATCTCGTTAAGATTGACTCCGTGAACCCATCACTGGTCCCGGGAGCAGCAGGGGAAGCAGAGATCGCCGAATACTTGAGGGAATGGATGGTTGCCCAAGGCTTGAAGCCAAAGCTAATTGAGGTTGAGCCCGGTAGACCAAACGTCGTTGGTGTATTGAAGGGCACAGGGGGTGGAAAATCCCTGATGCTCAATGGGCATATTGACACCGTGG
>CAZZFH010000144.1:0-6110 GCA_964653295.1 uncultured Candidatus Bathyarchaeia archaeon
CATGTGAACATCTCGATGATGACGATGACCCTCAGGCACCTGTTCATCCACTTTATGCTATCGAGGATACTCCTGTAGGCTGGTACGATCATCTTGGGTATCTGAGCGAAGCTGAATTTATCGGTGGCCTCTTCCTCGGTCACTGTCTCTTTCAGGTATCTGAGACGCATCCAAGCAACAAGGAAGCCTGTGAATAACGCTATGCCCCAGCATATTCTGACCGCTTTGATGAGAGCATCATCTGAGGATAATCCGCTGGATGTCACGAACCACTCGATAAGGTATCCGCCGAAGACTGGGGCAACGATCCTGACAGTAGTGGGCACAGCCATGATTAGGGCGAACCCTTTCCCGCGAACCCCCGGGGGGAGGCTGTCTGCCTCCAAGGCGTTCATGGCTGGCATGTAGAATAATAGCAGTTGGCTCATAAACTGGCCTATGGCTATCATTCGCCAATCGGTGGCGATGACGAAGAATATGTGGGTGAAGGCATAGAGAACGGTGCTGTACCCAATGAGTTTTACCCTACCCGCCTTATCGGCTATGTATCCACCGACAGGGTACAGGATCATGCCTGCTAGGATGCCGAGGCTGTTTATCAAGCCGATGTCTGTGTTGCTTCCCCCGAGTGCCTTGATGTAGAGGCTGAAGAAGGGGTAAACGATGCTTGTGCTGAATCCCCATAGAACCCTGCAAGCCATTAGTACCAGTACGTTTCCACGGATAAACCAGAACATGCCTTTCTTCGCTTCACTCATACTGACAACTCTAATTTACAGGTGGGATAAGTTACGAAGTTATAAACCTTGTTGAATCGGTACAAAGCCGTGTAGTAAAAAAGAGTGGTCACTTTTTCTTGGTGACCTTGAAGGTTACGAGGTTCCACCTGTCTGGGCACTCGTATTTCCACTCATCGTTGTTCATCCACGGGATCTGGCCGCCATAACACATGTTCATCAATGTGGGAAACATGTCATGGTAGCAGTATCCACAGATTTTGTCGGTCTTGTGGGTGTTGATCTCGAACTTGTCTCCTACCTTGTGCCCAGCGCTGCAGTTTTTCAGTACGCTCAAGACTTCGGCTATGTAGATCGGTTCTTCACTCATATGCATCAGATCACAATAAACCAAACCAATATAGAAGGGTTATAGGCACCAAACAAGAATACCATTGTATGAGTTTACTCGAATCAATAGAGAAAATAGCGGAAGGATTCAAAGGTGATTTAGGCGTCTCAGTGAAACATCTCGGCACCGGAGAGACAGCGAGCTATAATGGCGAGAAGGTTTTCCCAACAGCGAGTGTATTCAAGATACCTGTTATTGTAGAATTCTTTAGACAGGTGGATGCTAGGAAGATCAGCCTCGAACAGCAGATAGTGCTGAGTGATAGGGATAAGGTTCCGGGCTCCGGTATACTCAAGGAACTCAGCGAGGGCATGCCTGTCACCTACAAGGACCTATTGAGTCTTATGATGATTGTCAGCGATAATACCGCTACAGACCTTGTGGCAGAGATTGTGGGATTCGAGAACATAAACAAGGCGATGAGGGAGCTTGGACTCGAGAACACCAAGGTAACCAAATATTGCAGGCAAATTCTCTTCGATCTGGTGGGCATAAATAACAGGGAGATCGAGGAGATGACCTTGGATGCCTTCAATAAAGCTGCTGAGAACAGTGATTATACTGGGTCTTGGAGTCTCGGGGTAGAGGATAATGATGTCTCGACCCCAGACGAGATGACAAGCCTCCTCGAACTCATAGCGACGGAAAAAGCGGCGAGCAGAGAAGGCTGCCAAGCCATACTGGATATAATGGCAAAGTGCCAGACAGGCACCTACAGGATACCCAAGTATCTGCCACAGAAGAAGCTGCTTCTTCAGAGAAAGACTGGAAGCCTCCCGGGAATCAAAAATGATGTAGGCGTAATAACCATCAAGGAGACAGGAGAACGCTACGCGTTAACATGCTTCACAATGAACGCCGAGGACAACTATGAGGCAGAGGAAACCATAGCCAAGGTTAGCCAAACCGTCTACGAGTATTTCTCCTAAGTCTCGGTGTCTTCCTCAGAAGACAATTCTTCAATATACAGTTTTTTGGGGGGCTCCTTTACCCCAAGCCAGAATATGGTTACGCCTATTAGCCCAATAATGGCGCTTGCCCTGAAGGGCCAGATCGGTCCTAGATTATTCCAGAGCCAACTACCAGCAAGGGAGGCAGGTGCAGCTATTGTACCTGTGATTGTGCCTATGGTGCCCATTACGGTGGCTCTTTTTTCCTTGGGCACAAGATCCGCTACAAGGGCTTGCCAAGCTGGACCCCCAGCGTTTCCCATTCTTCCTCCTCCTCCGAAGGCTTCAGAGAGGGCGTTTATGCCATATGCAGTGAGATAATGGTAGAATCCACTGGATATGGTGATTGTGAACATGGATATTGGGGTCAGTACTCGTGATAGGCTGATTACTGGTTTTCTTCCAATCCTATCACTGAGCATTCCACCGGGCATAGCTAGGATTGTGGTGATTATTCCACCAACTGTAGTAACTATTCCAAGCTGGGAATAGGATAACCCAATGACATCTCTAGCGTACAGAGGTATCAAGTCAAATACCATGCGGGCGGCAAAGGCGCTTACAACGGCGACAAGCACCATCACCCAGACGGTTCTCCCAAGGGTCATGGTGTCCTTGATTTGAGCCTTGATTGGTGGACGGCTACTTGACCGTTTCTTCATCTCCTCCTCATCGAAAAGGGTCTCCGTGATGATTCTGTGCCTTGCATAAGTGACGATAGCGTTCACCAAGATGCTAAAGTACATGAATAACCTGAAACCCTGCTCTGGACCCATCCTGTCGAAAAGAAAACCACCAACCACTGGGCTAAATATCTGAGGTGTAGAGGTTATCATCCTGTATGCGCCATATCCTGCTCCTCGCTCGTCATCAGGTAGGCTATCTGCGATTATAGCGTTGAATGCAGGCATGTATATGCTGGTGACTCCATTCAGGAGAAGAGCCGGGATTACTGTGACCCAGGCCTTAGCCCATAGATAGAGCATGGGTGTGAATATTCTTAACGCTGTACCGTAAACGATTATTTTTCTTCTCCCAAACCTGTCTGCGAGTACGCCTCCAGGTAGCTGGAAAAGGAGCCTCTCAGATTGGGATAACATCGATAGGAGCGATATTGCCCAGATGCTGGCGCCAAGAACCTCTTTTAGGTATAGTGGCCAGAAGGGTCTCCACCCCATATCGCAGAGGGTTATCATGCTGGTGGTGATGGCGATGGTTAGTATGTTTTTACTGCTAAAGACATCCTTGATTACTTGTAAGGGTGACTTCTTGGACATGGGCTCACCGTGATAACACTACACTGAGATGTTACGGTATAAAACAGTGTAGTATAGATTAATTTCTTAGAATGCTCCTGATGGTTTGAATAAGCACATACAGCCCAAAGAGAATACCAATCAACCAGACAAGAAGCGCAGATACATAATTTATCCCAGATACAAAACCAATAACAGAGCCAAGAGAAATCAACCCTCCCAAGAAAATCAAGTGAAGGGGAGAAGGCTGCAGGTGAAAGTTCAACCTGTTCTCCTCTATTGTTCTGGATTTTCTTAGACTGAGATAAAGAAGCCCTCCAAAGAAGAGGTAAAGGACCCAGATCGTTGCCTGTGCTCTGAGCCCGGGAATCTCCTCGGGTCTCATTGTAAATCCGGTGATGAGATAATATGCCAGCAGAAGGACCCCGATTATCTTGAACTGCCTCGCATCAGGCAAAAAGCTCCGCATATGGTATATTTTTCCTATATTTCTTCGCCAAAGAACCATGAGCACCACAACAAACAGGGTGGTCATGATGCCCGAGAAGGCAGCGTCAAGTACTGTTGGGGCTCCTGTGCTCTGGAAAACCCCACCAAGCACAGGTAGCAAATAATACAGCCTCTTTTTCTCGATTACATGAATAATTTTTAACGCCCAGTCAGGAAGCAGAGAATAAATCTCACTACTATTTGTGAAAATTGCTTCTGAGAGGAGCAAGGGTATGATGAAACTCATGAAACAGTGCCAGAAAAGCACCAGCACCATGGTCTCGGTTAAAGCGATCCCGAAGACACGGGGGAATTCGCTCGCCCAAGTAGGGTTCCATAGAACCTTGGTTATGTAAGCCTCATAGAGCCCAAAAATGCAACCAGCCGGGAATAATGCATAGAACCATGGACGCCCATACCGCCAGACCAGCGTCCATAGAAACAGGGTGTGAAGCGTGTATAGGGGTATCACTAGGATGTAGCTGAGGGGGTTGTAGAAGGTGTATATTTGTGAGCCGCTCCAGACCTCAGCTAAATACGTGCTCAAAGCGCCAAGGATAACCCAGAAAAAGAGCTTGGTACGAGTACCAGGAGACTCCATACCAAGAAAAGGGGTTTACCCATCTTTAATAGATTCCAAGAAAAAGGAGATTAGCCTAGGAGGCTGTTGAAGAGAAGCTTGAATGTACCGTGGGTCTGGCACCTGTGCTGGACCCTTGGACCCATCAAGACAACATTACCCTCACCGACATGAGCGTTGATGGCTGCTATCTTGTCAACAAGTTTATCCTCTCCTACGAGCCAACCCGACTCCAGTAGATCACTCTCAGGATAATATGCGATTACCTCATAGAGGTGATTGTCTGGCCCGGGGTTGATCTTGAAGGCTGGGCTACCCCAGAATAATGCGAGAGCCTCCTCGGGCATACCATAGGCTGCTGGGTGGGTGTTCTCGACAAGCACTCTCAGGGTGCTGCCTGGGCAGTGGAACTCGTTTAGTTTCAAGTCTTTGACCACATTGGTGATAGGTAGCTCCAAAGCATCTATGGCGTACTGTGTTGAGCCACCGATACAGAGGAGGGTCCCACCGTTTCTAGTCCATTCTGCTAGCTTCTTCTTCCCATCCTCTCCTAGACCAGACTCATACTCTGGGGGATAGTTGGGCATAGGCCAGTCTGGGCGGTTCTCCTTCCACCATTTCTTCAGCTCATCACCACCCGTGATTACCTCGGGGTTATCATGGGTTAGGATTATGACATCATACTCGCCTAGGTCGCCCTCAAGTATGTCCTCATCAAACAATAGATCATAGTCGAAGCAGTATTGTTCTAGGCAGAGCCTTGTCCAGCCTGTATCCATGTTGCCTCCCCAGAACCTGTCATACATACCGACCTTGAGCTGTTTGATGGGCTCCATCTCGGCAGCCAGCTCAGCCAAGGCGTGGAAATCGACACCCGTCTCCTCAGCAATGGGACTCATCTTCTCCTCATACCCTGTCTCAACCACGAAGCATCCGGCAGGCAACTCAAAGTCACCAGCCATAATAGGCTCCGTGATACGGCTAACAGGCACTCCCTGTTTCAATAGTAGGTTGACTGCCTTGTAGGCATGGTTCTCGCGGGTATCAACAAGGTATCCCACCTTGCTATCCTCATCCACGAAGCCAACTGGGCGCTTGTACTCTGTCACAGGTTCTACTTGGAAGTCGCTCAGGTAGTCTGCTGGATGCACTGATACGCCCATGAACTCAGCCATAGTGTCTGTAGCAGTATCATAGGGCCTGTGGGGTGTTCCGTCGCCTCTTCTGGTGAAGCTGTCATCGGGGAACCTTGTCTGGGTTAATAGGGTCTTGATTAGCCCCATCTTGGGCTGTGCAAGTGGGATTAAGTAGCTCCCAGTCCCATGGATGTAGCCATCAGCGGTGAAGGGCTCCTTGGCTTGATATATCTTAACGCCCTGGGTGAGGAGCTTTTCTATCATCAGCTCCATGGTGCGGGGATCATGCTGATCACTAGGCACAACGATGACCTGTGGAGAGTCATCTGCACCCCTCTCGGTCTGCCTCATGGCTTTCTGAGTCTGATTCCAGAGAACAGTCCTCTTGTTACGAGCCATATGATCAAGAAGAGCCCAAGCAGAGATCTTCTGCTGCTCAACGATGTCTCTTAAGGTCCACCAGCCCCCAGGCCATGGGTTAGGAAAGTTGGTGGTTGGCTTGTAGTGATGCATCATCCTTGTACCAACTAGGCTGCCCTCACTAGTATGGGCTTTGAGCTGCTCCGGGTGG